>CAILAF010000493.1 GCA_903832075.1 uncultured Chitinophagaceae bacterium | reverse complement strand
GTAAAAATATTCACAGAAGATAATGTTTATACACAGAAAGTGCTATTGAAATAAATGTGTGCTGACATTTAATTTTGATGGATAAGTCGATGCTTTAGATAATAAGAATAAAAAAAGTTCTAATTATAAGGCAAGCGTGTTCTGACATTTTGTCATTGTATTAACGGTGTTTTAGTAAGTGATACCAATGTAGTTCCTTGCTGCTAATACAGTAGTAGTATAAGTAATCCTCCGATGATCGTCCGATGATGGTCCGATGATACTAAGTGATTCTTCTGTGGAAAATAAGTGTTTTCTCTGTTATTGCATTATAATTAAATATATCATTTTGTAAAGCATTTCGTAGAATTTATAAAATTGAAAACTATACAAAAATCTTAAATTGCAGAAAAATTATTTTGAAGATTAATGTCTAATCAGTAAATATAAATATCTTTGCGAATTGTAAATTTGGAGCAAACGAATTGATTTTATTTCAATAAAAAGGTCGCAGACAATAAATTAAGATCGAGTGAAAAATCAAAGAAATTCTATTTTAGTGTTGTTCTGAGATTTGCCTTCAGATTATTGTGGTAATTGAAAATGAATAAATACAGTCAATTTCAGCACTGTTTTTAATTATGTCTAACTATTCAAATTTTAAATTATTATGACCAGAATCATTATTTTAATTTTAATGCATACTATTGCAGATTTTTTCCTTCAGGGAAGTAAACTAAGTAGACTTAAAGCAATTAAGTTGCCATACTTATTTGAACATGTAGGAATTTATACACTTTTATTCGTGGTGCTTAGTCCGTTAGTGTTAGGTTTAACAATCGTACAGGGATTAATTTTCAGCGGTTTAAATGGGTTTTTGCACCTGATTATAGATTATTACACAGGCAAGTTCAAAACAAAATATATTGATACAGATGAAGCAAAATATATTGCAACTATTGGTTTGGACCATTCTTTACATTTGGTTTTGCTGATTGCAAGTTATATTTATCTTTTTCCAACGGCTTTGAATTCTAGCTTTGGAACATTTTTTAATTAAAATTAGTTGACATGATAGAAAAAAAAGAGAGTAGTGATACTCTCTTTTTTGCTATTTATGCCTGTATAATAGACAATAAGCACTGAATCTATCATTTTAAGGATACACTGTTAATAGTATCGGATATTTTCTGTATTTTTGTATCAAGATGAAACAAATAAGATTTGGACTAAAGTTTTTAATTCATTTTTTCACTGCGAAGAATACAAATGGACATGGTATTCATTCACCATTTTGCTATCAATTTATCAGGGCAGTATTATATGACAGAAACGAATATTATGTTTTTTCTAAAATTGAATCTCTCAGAACGATACTACAGAGAGATAAAAGAGACTTGAACATTGTCGACTTTGGAACAGGAGAAAACAGAATAGAGAAGGTCGCAAACGTTGCTAAAAAATCTATACAATCAACTAAATACGGGCAATTTTTGTTTAGAACAGTACATTATTTCAAAGCTGAAAATGTGTTGGAACTGGGAACTTCGCTGGGAATTACAACAGCCTATCTTGCAGCATCTTCCAAAGGAATTAAATGTAAAACATTAGAAGCTTGTAGTGATATTGTTGATGTTGCCAGAGAGAATTTTTTAAAGTTGAAGCTGGAAAACATTGAAATTGTAAGTGGGAATATTGACCACACTCTTTCAAATGTATTGAAAGATATAGAAAAACTTGATATTGTTTTTATTGATGCAAATCACAAATTGCCGGCAGTTTATAATTATTTTGAATTGTGTTTGAATAAAGTTCACAATCAATCAGTTGTAATTATTGATGATATTTATTGGTCGAAGGATATGGAGAAAGCGTGGAAAATGATTAAAAGTCATCCAAAGGTTACAACTACAATTGATTTATTCCAACTTGGGATTGTCTTTATTAATCTGGATTTACATAAAAATCACTATAAAATGCGTTACTAATTTTGCGTAGACAATCTTAATTTTCTAATCTTTTATTATATAG
>CAILAF010000492.1 GCA_903832075.1 uncultured Chitinophagaceae bacterium | reverse complement strand
CTTTTAATTTATACAAGATCAATGCATAAGTATCGGCATAAGTTGCGTACATATTATCCATTCCTTCTTTAAATTCCATATTTCCAAAAAAGTATTGAGAGCTATATTTTTCAGGATTGGCAATCATATTTTTAATAGCAATCAACGATTGAGAAGAAATTTTTCTTGCCATGGCTAAATCTTCGCCCGGTTTATCTAATGATTCTCCTGAAAGCTTCCATGCAACTGAATTGTACAAACTATTCAATTTATTTTTATCGCTTACAAGGTTTTTATATTTAGTATAATTTGTCCAATCTTTTTTATCTGCATAAGCAGATATGATTGATATATAGAAATAATCTTTTAATGCTTTTGCTGTATCATTAAATTTTTTATAATAGTGATCCATTTTAGCAATCATTTCTAAAGGATCTTTTGCAGAACGAAAATCCGTTTGTGCTTTTTGTTTTGCAAAATTTCCGGTAGGGTATGCTGCTAAAATTTTTGCATCTGTTTTTTGTTGTTCATCAGTCATTTTCAGGATTCTGTAAATGGTGGATGCAGACATCCATTTTGTTTCATCGTTTGTTATTAATAAAGTTTGTGCATAATCCAGCATTTTAGGTTTTGTTTCTTCTTTATTTTCTCTATACAATAAATTTAAATAAGTGAAATAATATTTGTCTTTTGCTGATTCGTTTGCTTTAAACTCGGATTCATAAAGTTGTAAAATGTCTTTTGATGGAACTTTTAATTTTAAAAGATATGGTCCCATGCTGCTTAATAAGTTAGCAGTTGTGGCATTTGTAAATGGAAATGTTTTATTGTTTTTGTCGTATAAAACAGAAACATAACCTTGTTCATTATTATTGTCAACCATTTTTTTATTTTCATCAATAACACTTGCAATAAAAACTTGTGTAGAATCAGGTATTTTAAAAGAAGCTTCGTACACATCACCTTTTTTTGTAAGTGGATATTTTTTATCTGCAAAAGGTTTAGCTGTATAAATAATTTCTATCATTGATTTATCCGGAATCAATAATCCTTTTGGCGGGGTATAGATATATGTATTTTCAACTCCGGCTTTTGGATAATCTTGTTTTGGTTTTAATGAACCGTTTTGTTGAGCCGAAACAGTGAAGCTGCTAATCAATAGCATTAAAAAGAGTAAGCGTTTCATAAATAATTTTTTTTAAATGTAAGCCTATTTTTGATATGAAATAAAAATGTTCTGTTAAGAAGTTTAAATGGTTTTTTGGTTGTAGCCTTATAAAATAAGTGATTCAATAAATCTGCTTATCTGCATTCAATTCTTATATTATCTTCGTTTACTTATTTAGATTTTTATGATTAAAAGAATAATATTCTGCTTTTCAATTTTCATTTTTCATTGTTCACTTTTTGCGCAAATACCGCAAATAAATACCAGTGCCGATATTTTATTGCAATTAAAAAAATTGAAAGTATTGGGTAGTGTTTTGTATATAGCTGCACATCCTGATGATGAAAACAATTCTTTATTGCCTTTTTTCGCGAAAGAAAAATTATACCGTACCGGATATTTAAGTTTAACGCGTGGCGATGGCGGGCAAAATTTAATTGGCAGTGAACAAGGAATTGAATTAGGATTGATTCGTACACAAGAATTATTGGCCGCCAGAAGAATGGATGGTGCTGAACAATTTTTTAGCAGAGCTTATGAATTTGGGTTTAGTAAAAATGCAAATGAAGCATTGCGAATTTGGGATAAACAAAAAATATTGAGTGATGTTGTTTGGGTGATTCGGCAATTTCAACCCGATATTATCATTACTCGTTTTCCGCAAGATGCAAGAGCCGGTCATGGTCATCATTGGGCTTCAGCAATTTTAGCTAATGAAGCATTTAAAGCAGCAGCAGATCCCAATCAATTTCCCGAGCAATTAAAATATGGTGTTCAACCTTGGCAAGCTAAAAGAATTTTATGGAACACTTTTAATTTTGGTGGCACCAATACAACAAGCAACGATCAATTTAAAATGGAAACTGGCATCTTGAATCCATTGCTGGGAAAGAGTTTTGGTGAAATTGGCGGAGAAGCAAGAAGCATGCATAAAAGTCAGGGTACCGGAAGTGCAAGACGCAGAGGTTCTATTGTAGAATATTTTACAACTACCGGTGGTGATGCGCCAAAGAATGATTTGATGGATGGAATTATTATTGATTGGAACAGAATAAATGGCGGCGCAGAAATTGAAAATTCTATCAATAAAATTATTGCATCATTTAATTTCGAACATCCTGAATCATGTGTTACTGCATTGGTTAAATTATATCAATCAATAAAATCATTAAAAGAAGATCAATGGCGAAATAAAAAATTAAATGAAGTGCAGAGTATCATTGAAGCATGTTCGGGTTTATATGCAGAAGCAACAACAACACAACAAAATATTTCTCAAGGCGATAATTTAAAAATGAATTTGTTATTGAATAATAGAAAGAACACAAACATTTTTTTTAAAAGAATTCAGTTAGAAAATTTTGATTCTTCTTTCAATGCATCTTTATCAACCAATCAAAACTTTTCTTTTAATAAAAATATTTATGTAGCTGATGATAAACCGATATCGCAACCTTATTGGTTGGTTTATCCAAAAACAGAAGGAACATTTGATGTGAAAGATCAAATGCTGATTGGTAAAGCAGAAAATGATCCTTCATTTCAAGCAATTTATTCAGTGAATATTGACGGAGAAGATTTTATTATTAAACGGCCCGTTCAATATAAATATGTTGATGCTGCAAAAGGAGAGATGTATCAACCGGTTGCAGTGTTACCCAAAGTAGAAATGAATTATGTAAAGGATAATTATGTTTCATTAAATGGTGCCGCAGTAAAAACAGAAGTTCATTTGAAATCGAATTTAAAAGATTCAACTGTTTATAACATCAATCAAATTTATTCAGACAAATGGAAAAATAATTCTTCATCAATGAATTTTGAATCAAGTAATATTGAAAATAACACTACAACTGTTTTTTCTTCTCAATCAAAAGAAACAAATTTTGAGGAAGATATAAGTTTATCATCAGCCGATAAAAAATATAATAATTACACAAAAGTGATTTCTTACGATCATATTCCCACTATTACTTATTTTCCAAAAGCAACAACTAATTTGGTTAAAGTAGAAATTAAAGTGGTTGGTAAAAAGATCGGTTATATAATCGGTGCAGGCGATAAAGTGCCGGAAGCCTTGCAACAACTGGGTTTTGATATAAAATTTTTAAATGAAGAAAATTTAAATGAAGAATATTTAAAGCAATTTGATGCGATTGTTGTTGGTATTCGTGCGTATAATTTGTATGAATATTTAAGTAATAAAAATGATGTGTTGAATAAATATGTTGAAAATGGCGGCAACTTAATTGTTCAATATTTAAAGAGCAATCAAGTTGGATTGAAGAAAATAAAAGTTGGTCCATATCCTTTTACCATCAATGCAAGTATTCGTGTTACAGAAGAAGATGCCAAAGTAAATTTTTTATTACCCAATCATTCGGCGTTTAATTATCCGAATAAAATAACTGAAAAAGATTTTGACGGATGGATTCAGGAACGCAGCACTTATCAGGCCGAACAAACAGATGCGCATTACGAAGCATTGATTGGAATGAATGATACCAATGAAAAACAAAGCAATGGCAGTTTAATTATTTCAAAATATGGCAAAGGAAATTTTGTGTATTTAAGTTTGGTAATGTTCAGGCAATTGCCTGCCGGTGTGCCAGGGGCTTATCGTTTAATGGCTAATTTAATTGCACTGCCAAAAAATAAATAATATGCAGCAAAGAAGATTTATTGCAATTGCTTTTATAATAATTATTGGAATTGTGATTGGAAAATTTTTAAAGAATGTTGAAGTAGGTTTAATAATTGGTTTAGCAATTGGTTTATTATCCGGTAGTTTATTAAGAGGAAGAAAATAAATTATACAATCAAAAAGGCCACTCTTTATTTTTCTTTGCTTTAATTAAGAAAGCAATAATACCTAAAGCGGTTACCGTTAATCCACCTAACATCATATTTGTTCCGGTAGAATAAAAAATAAATGCCCAAATAATAATGGCAAGTATTGCAGGTATCGGATACAATGGCATCTTCCATGCAAAATGTTTTAATCCTTTTATTTTGGTGAGTAATATTAAACCAATTGCTTGTCCAATAAATTGAATTAAAATTCTCATTGCCAATATTGCATCAATTACATCTTTCAACTTAAACAATAAACTAAATACAAATGCAACGCTTCCTAAAAATAATAAAGAGATGTATGGAAAGTTTTTTGTTGGATGCAATTTTGCAAACACTTTAAAGAATGCACCATCTGCTGCGGCTGCATAAGGAACACGGCTATAACCTAATGTTGCAGAAAATACCGAAGCAAATGCAACCCACAAAATCAATGCTGTAGCTACTTTGGCGGCAACGGTTCCTGCAATGGCTTGAATAAATTCGCTCACAACAAATTTACTTTGTTGAATTTGTTCTAGCGGTAAAACAGATGCAACACTAATGTTCATCATTAAATATAAAACCGCTATTCCTGTAATGGAGATGAACATGCTTCGCGGAATATTTTTTTGCGGATTAATAATTTCACCGCCTAAATGACAAACATTATAATATCCCAAATAACTATAAATGGTTTTAACACTTGCAAAACCTAATGCAGCAGCAAATGCTGAATTAAATTTTATTCCATCATTAATATGTTTTACAGGTTCTAAAAAATTTCCATGAAATAATCCACCGCCAATAATCCATGCCATCGTAATTAAAACTCCCATCCATAATAACACACTGATTTTTCCGATCGCTTCAATTTTTCTGTATAATAAAATAACGATCAACACTACTACTAAACCACTTATGCATTTTGCTGCTATTTCATTTAATTGAATGATGTATCCCAAATATTGAGAGAATCCAATTGCTGCAGATGCAATTACCAATGGTGCTTGAATCATTGTTTGCCAAACAAATAAAAAGCTCATCAGCTTTCCCATTTTTTTTCCATAACCTTCTTTCAAAAAATTATAACTGCCACCGGCTAATGGATAAGTTGAACCTAATTGGCTCCAAACGGTTGCATCAATAAAAGATAAAAATGCACCTGCCAACCAAGCGTATAAAAATGCATGTCCCATTTGCTGTGCCACCAAACTCAATACTACAAAGGGTCCTATGCCAACCATATCAATCATGTTAATGGCTGTGCCTTGCAATAAACTTATACGGCGTTCTAATTTTTGTTCGCTCATGTTCAATTAAAAATAAAACATTTTCTTTGTTGTAGAAGAGCTAACTATTATGGCAACACATTTTCCAACTGTTTCATGGGCAAAAACCGCAGTGATTTATGAAGTAAATATTCGTCAATACACTAAAGAAGGAACATTCAATGCATTTCGCGAACACTTGCCACGATTGAAAGATATGGGCGTTGATATTTTATGGTTAATGCCGATAACACCAATCAGTGAAGAAGTTCGTCAGGGTAGTTTAGGGAGTTATTATGCATGCAGCAGTTATGTTGAAGGGAATAAGGAATTTGGAAATGTTGATGATTTAAAATTATTAATTAATGAGGCACATGATTTAGGAATGAAAATAATTATTGATTGGGTGGCTAATCATACAGGATGGGATCATCAGTGGACAAAAGAACATGCTGATTGGTATTTAAAAAATGAAGAAGGAAATTTTTTTGAAAAAAATGGTTGGCATGATGTGATTGATTTGAACTACGATAATAATGATATGAGGCTGGCAATGATTGATGCAATGAAATTTTGGATTACTGAATGTAATATTGATGGATTTCGTTGCGATATGGCTCATTTAGTGCCGCTTGATTTTTGGAAAGAAGCAAGAACAGCATGTGATACAATAAAAAATTTATTTTGGTTGGCAGAATGTGAAGTAGTAGAATATCATGATGTGTTTGATGCAACTTATGCATGGTGGTGGATGCATGAAACAGAAAAATATTTTAAAGGAAATGTTGATTTGAATGAAGTAAGAAATGTTTTACATGCTTATTCGCAATATCCGCAAGGTGCGCTGAAATTATTTTTTACTTCTAACCATGATGAAAATAGTTGGAACGGAACAGAATATGAAAAATATGGCAATGCTGCAAAATCCTTAGCTGTCTTTACTTTTACGTGGAATGGAATGCCGTTAATTTACAGCGGGCAAGAATCGCCAAGTAAAAAAAGATTAAAATTCTTTGATAAAGATTTGATTGATTGGAAAGATCCATTGCAATTAAATGAGTTTTATAAAACATTAGCTGAATTACATCATCATAAAGCGATCAGTGATGGAGAAACTTTTATTTTGCCAACTGATAATAATAATCTCTTTGCTTTTATAAGAAGAAAAGAAGATGAAGTGGTGATGGTATTATTAAATTTATCTTCATCTGATAAGAATAAAATTACAGTTGAACACGAATGGTTGAATGGAAGTTTTGAAAATGTTTTTTCTCAAATGGTGTATCAATTCAGAGAAAAAGAAGAATTTGAATTGCAGGAATTTGAATATATTGTTTATAGAACAGTTTAAATAAAATAAAAAAAGTCGAAAGTTTTTAAAACTTCCGACTTTTTATGTAGTAAAATAAAATATTTATTTTTTAGTCTTCTTCAATTCTTACTGGGTACGAATAAGTTTCTGCATAGCCTGGATAAATTCCTTCAAACTTTACCGTACCACTTGCATTGGTCAGTGCTTGTTTTAATTCATCTATATTTTTTACAGTCATTCCATTAATTGCTGTGATTACAAATCCTTCTTGTATTCTAGATTTTTTAATTGCACCACCTTCTTTTATTTTCTTTACAACTACGCCACCTGCAATTTCGTTTGATGCAGCAGTTTTCTTATCAACATTATCAAAGTCGGCCCCAAGTTTATCTAAAATAGTTGTAGTTTTTACTACTTCAGTATTACCAACTTTATTTTTTAATGTTACTGCAATGGTATTTTCTTTGCCATCACGTTTAATAGTAATATTAATTTTATCGCCTGGTTTATAATTTGCAATTTGTTCTTGTAATTCAGGACCAGTATTAACAGAAGTTCCATTTATTTTTGTAATGAAATCACCTTTTTGAATGCCTGCTGCTTTTGCTGCACCACCTTCAGGTACATCGGTAATAAATACACCATCTCCATCTTTTACACCCATTTCTTTTTTCTGTTCATCACTCAAACCTTCTTGTGCATAAGAAACACCAATGAATGCTCTTTGAACTGTTCCAAATTTTATAATATCGTTCACTACTTTTTTTACAATGTTAACGGGAATAGCATAAGAATAACCTGCATAAGAACCTGTTGGAGATGCAATAGCAGAGTTGATTCCAATTAATTCGCCTTTTGTATTAATCAATGCACCACCACTATTTCCAGGATTAACAGCAGCATCCGTTTGAATAAAAGATTCAACTGGTGTTTTACTTTGTCTTTCATTAATATTTATACTTCTTGATTTTGCACTGATGATGCCTGCTGTAACTGTTACGTCTAAATTCAAAGGATAACCAATAGCCAATACCCATTGACCTAATTTTGATTCATCACTATTACCATAAACCAAATAAGGTAAACCGGTTGCATCAATTTTTATCACTGCTAAATCGCTACTTGGATCTGCGCCTACAACAGTTGCTTTATAAGATTTTTTATTAGGTAATGTGATATTAATTTCATCAGCACCATCAACAACGTGGTTATTAGTAACAATATATCCATCATCACTTATAATTACACCACTACCGCTGGCACGTTGTTCCGGAATAATTCTTGGTCCACTATTACCAAACAAATCACCAAACAAATCATCACCACCAAAAAAATCACCAAAAGGATTATTACGTTTAGGTAAATTATTACTTACTTGTTTTGCTTTAGTGCGAGTTTTAATATGTACCACAGCCGGTGTTGCCGAAGTGGCAGGAGCTGTAAAATCAACCGGACCAGTTGGAGCATTAGTGCCAAAAAATCCTGCATAATTTACAGGAAGTTTACCTGCTTCTTGTCTGCCTGCATATTGCGTTTGCATAAATTTTCCATAACCCCACACACTCAAAATGGCGGTGGTGGCGCTGATTGCAACAACTGCTAAAAAATTTTTGAGTTTCATGTTCTTAATTTTTTTTTAATTGATATTCAAATTGTATGCCTTATTAATTGCAAATAAACGAACCTGATTAATAGTCAGCTTACCAATTGCAATATTTAACGAATGTTTTACGATAATCCTCGTATTCCTCAAAGTTAAATTTTCTATTAACAAACTTAATTAATAGAGAATAAAAATTGAAGTGTATCAATGCCATCTGCATAATCTGTCAATGATGGTTGTTGAGTTTTTCCAAAAGGAATTTGATGATGACCAACAATACATTGAACATCATTATTATTTTTTAGTGAATAAAAAACGTTTTCTGCATTTTCAAAATATTCATAATGAACCTGACTGACAGGAGAGAACAAAGAATTATTTTCTGTTAAAATGATGGAACCATTATTCATGTAATATTTATTGCCCATAATTAATAGAGCCAAATGATAATCGAAATTGTGTTTGTATTTATGAAAATCTGCAAAGTGATCGTAACGTTTTAATGTGTCTAGTAATTTTATAAAATCATATTCTTTTGGGACATATAATTTTGTAACATTTCTGCAACCTAATCCAAAATATAATTGAATATCATCTGCTAAAGCATTTAATTCTTCTTTTGTTTCTGTACCATCTAGAATTGCAACGGATGTTCTATTGCGACGAATAATATTCGGATATTTATTAAAATAAAATTCAAAATAACGGCTGCTGTTATTGCTGCCTGTTGCGATATAAGCATCACAATTTTTTAAAGTTTCAGCGAAAGAAATAATGGTTGCGGATTCTTTATTCCATTCAATTAATTTATTGGAAAGATGATGGATTAATATTTCATCTTTTGATGATGTTTTAATTAAAAGATGATGTCCACTCATCCAAACACATAAAAAATCATGAAAACCAACTAATGGGATGTTGCCTGCCATCACAACACCAACCTTTTTTGGAATTAAAATTCTTTTTTGTGTATAACCCTCAATCCATTTTTCTAATAAATCTTTTTGTAAAAAATTTTCAACAATGTTTTTTATGGAAAGCTCAATGAAATCGGGCATAAACCAAGGATTTTCTCTTGATGCTTTTTCTTTTATTAATTGCCATTCATCATCATTCGACTGCATGAATTCGCCCAATCGGACTATTAATTTTATTCTTTCTTGTAATTCCATCTTTCTATATTGATTTTACATTTATTTTTGCAAATCTTTATTTTAAAAACTCAAAATTACAGTTATGGCAATTAAGATCACTGATGAATGTATCAACTGCGGTGCCTGCGAGCCCGAATGTCCAAACAATGCAATTTATGAAGGCGGTGTAGAATGGGCCATTGCAGATGGTGCTACCGCAAAAGGTTCTTTTACTTTAATGGATGGCACTACAGTTGATGCCGATGCAAAAAATGCGCCATTAGCAGTAGATACCTATTATATTGTTCCTAATAAATGCACAGAATGCCAAGGTTTTCATGAAGAACCACAATGTGCTTCTGTTTGTCCGGTAGATTGTTGTGTACCTGATGAAGCATACAGAGAAACAGTAGAATCGCTGCTTGCAAAAAAAGATAGATTGCACAACTAACGCACAAATAAATGTGCTAAACTTTTTATTATAAAAAGTTTGAAAGAACGATATAATGTTTTTAGCTTTATATCATAATAATTGTTGCCATAATAAAGCGACATTCAGTAACGGCGGGTGATATTTCCCGTCATCGTGAGGTGAAGAAGATTATTCCTTCTTCACTTTTTTTGTGCAATAAATAATCTTGTTAAAAATATCTCATCTTGTTTCTTCTTTACAAACCTTATTATATTTGGCTTCTTAAAAAATTTAGATGAAGAAAAAAATTGCATTGGTTACAGGCGGATACAGCGGTGAAGCAGAAATTAGTTATAAAAGTGCTATCACTGTTGGTAATAATATTGATACTGATAAATATGATGTATTTAAAATTGATATTAGAAAAGATGGATGGTTTTATGAAAATATAAACGGAGAAAAATCATTAGTGAATAGAGAGGATTTTTCTATCAACAATAATGGAAACAAAATAATTTTTGATGCCGTTTTACTTTGCATTCATGGAACTCCCGGTGAAGATGGAAAATTGCAAGGTTATTTTGATATGCTGCATTTGCCTTATACAAGTTGTGATGCAGCTACATCTGCATTAACTTTTAATAAACGTTATACCGTGGCTGTTGCAGCATTTGGTGGTATTAATGTTGCAAAAAGTTTACATCTTTTTAAACACACACAAATTACAACCGAACAAATTTTAGCTCAATTACGGTTGCCATTTTTTGTAAAACCAAATAATGGCGGCAGTAGTATTGGTATGAGTAAAGTGAATGAAGTGAATGAATTACAACCTGCATTGGATAAGGCTTTTAAAGAAGATGATCAAATATTGATTGAAGAATTTATTAAAGGAAGAGAATTTACAATTGGTGTTTATAAAACAAAAGGAGAAACGATTGTGCTTCCAATTACAGAAATAAAAATAGATTCTGAGAAAGATTTTTTTGATTTTGAAGCAAAGTATCAAGGAAAGAGTGAAGAAATTACGCCTGCAAAAATTGATCATTCAATGGCTGAACAATTACAAGTTGCTGCAAAAAAAGTGTATCAATTATTAAATTGTCGTGGTGTTGTAAGAATTGATTTTATTTATAGTGATTCTTTGCATCAAGCTTTTATGTTAGAAGTAAATACTGTTCCGGGTCAAAGTGCTGCAAGTGTAATACCTCAACAGGTTAAAGCAATGGGATGGACTTTATCTGATTTTTATTCTGCTTTAATTGAAGAAGCATTGAATGCTTCTAAATAAAATTTCATCTTGTATATTGCATCTGAAAAAATATTGATTGTTTAAATTCATCACACATAAACCACTTTGGGCAAACGTTCTTGCTGCATTTATAATGATGATATTATTGGTATTGGGCTTCTTTGCAATGTTAGATTGGATAACTGATCATGCTAATTATGAAAGAGTTCCTACAGTGATGGGTCAAAATATTGATGCTGCAAAAATTATTCTTCAATCAAAAGGATTTAAAGTAGAAGTTGCCGATTCGGTTTATGATAATTCAATTGGTGCTTTAAGTGTAGTAAGAC
Source organism: uncultured Chitinophagaceae bacterium (assembly GCA_903832075.1). Taxonomy (GTDB): domain Bacteria; phylum Bacteroidota; class Bacteroidia; order Chitinophagales; family Chitinophagaceae; genus CAILAF01. Next base: position 1,506 of record CAILAF010000492.1, on the reverse strand, counting down.
AATCACCTGATGTTGACGCATTGGTAAAAAGTGGAAGAACAATTTTTTTAACTATCAATCGTGCAGCTGCACCGCAAGTTGAAATGCCCAACCTTGTTGGCTTTTCTATTCGTAGCGCACAAATGTATTTAGCCAATTTAGGATTGCGAATAGGAGATACTTCATATCGTCCAGATATTGCTCGTAATGCAGTGCTACAACAATTATTTAATCATGAAATCATTAAACCAGGAACAAAAATTCCTTCTGGCAGTTCTATTGCTTTGGTTTTAGGAAGCGGAGTAGGTACCGGTGAAATATTTGTTCCGGATTTAATCGGATTAACTTTTGCTCAGGCAAAAAATCAAATTGTATTAATGAATTTAAATGTTGGTTCAATTGTATTAACTGCTCCAATAACCGATAGTGCCAATGCATTTGTAGTAAAACAAAGTCCCGAATTATTTTCTAAATCCGAAGATGGTCAAAGAATAAATAATAAAATTAAGCCTGGTCAAGTAATTGATATTTATTTAAGCAATATTGCACCTATTAAAGATTCTATTTCATCAAAACCGAATAATTAAATTATGAAAACAACAACTGTTGAACAAGTTAAGGCAAGATTGGATGCTGGTGAACAACTGTATTTGTTAGATGTTCGTGAGCCCAATGAACACTCAGAATTCAATATTGGCGGTATTTTGCTGCCATTGGGTAAAATTCAAAACAAGCAAGTAGATGATATTGAAGATTGGAAAAATAAAGAAGTATTGATTTATTGCAGAAGTGGTAATCGTAGCGGCCAAGCGTGTTTGATATTAGAACAATTAGGTTTTGTGAATGTTTCTAATGTGGTTGGTGGTATGTTAGATTGGCAAGGAAAATTTGTAAAATAATGTGAGCATACAGAAGAAAGGAGATAGAATTTAAGATGTTTTCTATCTCCTAAATTCTATCTTCTAAAGTTTTATATTAACTGCAATCATAAAATTAGTTCCTGCCATCGGGAAATAACTGTTTTCTGTATTCAAAGTATTATTATAAATATATGCATACGGTACATGGTGTACTATGTACATGTATGATGCGCCATCAAATGAGTATATAATGAATGTGCAAAGAATAGCATAGGCAAGGGAAATACAACAATAAACGTATACGTAATCTCGTTTTGTATACTATTGAGTTGATTTACTGGGGTAGAGGATAAATATATTATTATACTGTAGCACCCATAAATATATACGCACAAGAGCACTTGTAGAAATATACACTTCCGAATTCAACCATGTAATACAAAAGTTACATTACCAACAATAAAAGGTGGGTAAAGTACTAATATATAGTGACATTCGAGTGAAAAATAAAAAATCAAGTTTGTCATTTTATACAATAAATAACTTGTTTTACATATAAAAATGACAATATTATATGTAGTACTTACGAACATCTTCCCTCAGAATCTGCCCCTGCGCAAGTCCCATCTCGTAGGGACTGCCGTATAAATGCAATAGCTGGAATCGG
>CAILAF010000491.1 GCA_903832075.1 uncultured Chitinophagaceae bacterium | reverse complement strand
TTGATTGATCTTTTTTCTTAACCATATAATTTAACCAAATGGTTAACAAAGGTAATGGTTTATGATATTTGGAACCACTTTTTTGGAAAGAAAAGATAATCGGAGATAATTAATTTTAGAATAAAAGGGGTTTCGGTTGCTTAAAAATTGTTGGAAAATAAAAAACCCCAACATTGCTGCTGGGGTTTTTTGGTGTGGTGGTGTGGGGCGGGATTGAACCGCCGACACAAGGATTTTCAGTCCTTTGCTCTACCAACTGAGCTACCGCACCATTCCTTAAAGGGCTGCAAATATAAGAGGTCAATCTAAAATGGAAAAATCAAATTAAAATGTACAATATTAAAACTCGCAATTTTTCGGTGTTCTTGCAAAAGCTATAACATCTCGAATGTTTGTCATACCGGTAACAAATTGTACCATTCTTTCAAAGCCTAAACCAAACCCTGCATGCGGAATAGAACCAAAACGACGCGTATCTAAATACCAACTCATTTCTTCGGAAGGTATATGCATATCTTTCATTCTTTCTTCTAATTTTTCTAATCTTTCTTCGCGTTGAGAGCCTCCAACAATTTCACCAATGCCCGGCGCAAGAATATCCATTGCAGCAACAGTTTTTCCGTCATCATTCATTCTCATATAGAATGCTTTAATAGCGGCAGGATATCCTGTAACAATCACCGGCTTCTTAAAATGTTTCTCTACCAAATATCTTTCATGTTCGCTTTGTAAATCAATTCCCCATTTTACTTCGTATTGAAATTTTTTCTTTTTATAATGATTGCTTTCTAATAAAATATTTATCGCTTCGGTGTAAGTAATTCTTTCAAACGAATTCTTTAATACGAATTCCAATTTTTCAATTAATCCCAATTCACTTCTTTTGTCTTGCGGTAATTGTTTTTCTTCTTCAGCTAAACGCTGTGATAAAAATTCAATATCATCTTTATTATGATCCATTACATATTGAATAAGATATTTGATGAACTCTTCTGCCAAGTTCATATTGTCTTCAATATCATGAAAAGCCATTTCGGGTTCAATCATCCAGAACTCAGCAAGGTGGCGGGTTGTATTCGAATTCTCTGCACGAAAAGTCGGACCGAAAGTATAAATATCGCTAAATGCCATGGCGCCCAATTCGCCCTCTAATTGTCCGCTTACAGTTAAGTTGGTGCTCTTTCCAAAAAAATCTTCTTTAAAATTAATTGAACCATCTTCATTTTTTTTTGCCGTTCCATCAATTGGTAATGTAGTAACACGAAACATTTCACCCGCACCTTCTGCATCGCTTGAAGTAATAATTGGTGTATGTAAATAAACAAACCCCTTATCATTAAAAAATTGATGAACCGCAAATGCTAATGAATGACGAATTCGAAATACAGAACCAAATGTATTCGTGCGAAAACGCAAATGCGCAATTTCTCTTAAAAATTCTAAGCTATGTTTTTTTGGTTGTAATGGATATTTCTCCGCATCGCTATCTCCTAAAATTTCAATCGAATTTGCTTTTACTTCTATACTTTGACCTTTGCCAAGCGATGCAACAACTATTCCTTTTATTTTTAATGACGCACCCGTTGTGATACGTTTTAAAATAGCATCATCTAATAAACCTAATTCAACAACAACTTGTAAATTATTATTTGTGCTGCCATCATTTAATGCAATAAACTGATTGTTACGAAAAGTGCGAACCCATCCCATTACAATAACTTCTTGTCCTTTTGCTTCGCCACTTAACAGCGATTTTATTTTAATTCTTTGGTTAAACATGATTCTCTAAAGTGAGTAGTGAAAGGTGAATAATCAATAGCGAATAAGCACCCCAATTTAAAATTATTATCGGGTTGCAAAGATAAGCCCAATCTGTATTACCACAAGAAGGAGCTATGATATTATGATAATGGAAGGAAATATTCAAGCACAAAGAATCTTAAAAAAATTCTTTTATATTAACATTTTGATGTAACATTGCAGTGGAAACAAACTGATTTCGTCTTCTATTTTAGCTCACCGATTTATCAGTTTACTTCGTTTCCCCAATAACACAATTATATTTTTTCATCTCTCATAGAATAGATTATTATTTAAACTAAACAGAACATTTCTTTCACTCAACAGAATTTATGTACGATATATTGCAATTGAACGACATGCTGGTTCCGGAATTACTTGATATTGCCGAGCAGCTTTCTATCCCTAACGCAAAAAAATTAAACAAGCAAGATCTTGTTTATAAAATTTTGGATAAACAAGCTTTACAAGCCAGCGAAACAAAAGAAGCAACAAAAAAACCAAGAACAAGAAAGCCGCTTACTATAAAAGCTTCTACCGGAAATGGAACAGAAGAAGCAGAAGTAATGCAAGAAGCACCAGTTGCAGAAAAACTCGTTGTTAAACGCGGACCGGTTCGCAAAATAAATAAGCCCATCGAAACAAATGATGAAGCGTCTGAACAATTAGCACAACAGTTATTGCAGGCAACAGAAATAACGAATAAAGAAAACGCCGATATAGAAAATACATCAACCGAAATTCCGCAAGCCAATGAAAATGGCGCTCCGCCTCCTCAACAGCCAAGGCAAAATTTTCGTCAACCGGTTTTTAATATTGAATTCGATGGAGTGATCTCTGGTGAAGGTGTTTTAGAAATGATGCCGGACGGTTATGGTTTCTTGCGTTCCAGCGATTATAATTATTTATCATCACCTGATGATGTGTATGTTTCGCCATCTCAAATAAAATTATTTGGATTAAAAACAGGAGATACAATAAGCGGTTCTGTTCGTCCGCCGAAAGAAGGAGAAAAATATTTTGCATTATTAAAAGTTGATGCAATCAACGGAAAACGTCCGGATGAAATTCGTGATCGTGTTCCTTTTGATTATCTCACTCCATTATTCCCTTTCGAAAAATTAAATTTATTTACTACCGGAAATAATTACAGTACCCGTATCATTGATTTGTTTACACCTATTGGTAAAGGTCAACGCGGATTAATTGTTGCACAACCAAAAGTTGGTAAAACGGTTTTATTGAAAGAAGTTGCCAATGCAATTGCTGCCAATCATCCTGAATGTTATTTGATGGTGGTATTGATTGATGAAAGACCGGAAGAAGTTACTGATATGGAACGCAGCGTTAAAGCAGAAGTAATTGCTTCAACATTTGATGAGCCTGCAGAAAAACATGTAAAGGTTTCTACCATTGCTTTGCAAAAAGCAAAACGTTTAGTAGAATGCGGACATGATGTAGTTATTTTATTAGACAGCATTACACGTTTGGCACGTGCACATAATACGGTTGCGCCCGCAAGTGGTAAAGTATTGAGCGGTGGTGTTGAAGCAAATGCTATGCAAAAACCTAAACAGTTTTTTGGTGCTGCAAGAAAGATTGAATTCGGCGGATCATTAACCATATTAGCAACTGCATTGATTGAAACAGGAAGTAAAATGGATGAAGTGATCTTTGAATAATTTAAAGGAAACGGTAATATGGAATTGGTATTGGATAGAAGATTGGCGAACAGAAGAATATATCCTGCTATTGATTTGGTTGGTTCTTCCACAAGACGAGATGATTTATTATTAGATAAAGAAGTATTGCAACGTATGAACATTCTTCGCTTGTTCTTAAATGATATGAATACCGAAGAAGCAATGAATGAATTATTAAAACGTATGCGTGGAACAAAAGACAATGAAGAATTCTTATCGAGTATGAACAGATAAAGTTGTAAGTGATAAGTATTAAGTTATAAGAAAAAGCCACAACAATACTGTTGTGGCTTTTATATTTTTGTCATGTTAAGCAAAGCGAAACATTTGCACAAAGAAAAATCTGATTCTTCAATTCGTTCAGAATGACAATCATAAATTGTATATCGTAAATTTAAAATCGTATATCACCTCAACCAAGTATCAAATAATTTTAAAATTCTTTTGTATTCATCCGTCCAACTGCTTGGTTCAACAAAACCATGATCTTCTACCGGATAAACTGCCATACTCCAATTATCTTTTCCTAATTCAATCAATCGTTGGTTTAATCTCACCGCATCTTGAAAATTTACATTTTGATCTACCATACCATGACAGATCAATAAATGATTTTTTAATCCACTTGCAAAATTGATTGGTGATGATTTTGCATAAGCAATACTATCATTAAACGGTTCATTTAAAATGTTCGCGGTATAGCCATGATTATAATGTGCCCAATCGGTAACAGGCCGCAATGCAGCACCGGCCTTGATTACATCGGGTGCGGTAAACATCGCCATCAATGTCATGAAGCCGCCATAACTACCGCCATACATTCCGATTCGGGTTGAATCAATCCCCAATTCCTTTACTAAATAATGTGCTGCATCAACTTCATCATCTAAATCTTTACCACCCATGAAGCGATAAATTCCTGTTCTCCAATCTCTGCCATAACCGGCACTGCCGCGATAATCAATATCAATAACTGTATAACCTTTATCTGCCAATAAATTATTGAACATATATTCCCGCGGATAATTATTGCTCCACCAATAATGTACATTTTGCAAATAACCTGCACCATGAACAAAAATTACAGCAGCATTATTTTTTGTTCCTTTTTTTGGTTCGTATAATCTTGCATAAACAGGTTGACCATCTCTTGCAGAGAAACTGAAAATTTTATTTTCTCTCCATGCATAAGATTTAAATTCATCGCTCTGTGCTTTGTTTGTTATTTGTATTGATTTTTTATTGGCAACATTTTCCTGAATAAATAATTCCCATGGTTTATTGATATATGAATAACGATACGCAATATATTTTTCATCAGGAGATAAGGCTACTTCATAACCACCTGTTGCATTGCTGATTTTTTCTTTACCTGTGCCGTCTATTTTTATTTTATACCAATTTTGTTTTCCGGGATGTTCTTCATTGGTGACTAAATAAAAATATTGTTTTGTTTTACTCAACCACAGATCCTGAACTTCATACTTCCCTTGTGTGAGTTGGGTTTTAGAAGATGTGTTGATATTATAAGTATACAGATGAGAATAACCGGTTGCTTCACTTTGAAAATAAAAAACATCATCATTGATCCATTTGATGCTTGCACCAAAACCACTTGTCCCCGGCCCGCCAATCCAGGCTTCATCTCTTTGTCTGTCTATTGATTTTATTTTCCCGTTCTCTGCATTCAATAAAACAATCCATCTGTCTTTATAATCCTGCGAACGAATATCCAATATGGCATTGCTTCCGCTTTCATTCCAAACTAAATTACCAAATGTTACATTTCGCGGCATTGCTCTTCTGTTCGCAAATTTTTTATAGTCTTTATAATAATCAGGAGCATCTGTTATTCCCGGCAATGAATCAACAGTAATCATCATTACTGTATCTCTTTTTTTATCATACACATAAAAATCATAACGACCTTGCGGTGTACCAACTTTTGTTCTGTTATTGATGTCTGTTGTATAACCGCTTTCTGTCACATAATCGGGAACAATGGTATTCTTTGCATTTGTTGGTGCAGTAAATAAACGATAAGTAACAAATCTTCCATCAGGTGAAATTTGTAAACTTTGTAATGTTCTATCGCCAATGTTGATGGTCTTTAATGTATCATCATCTTTTATTGTTTTTAAAAATGCATTTCTTGCTTCTCTTTTTTCTTTGCGTTGTTTTAAAATATCGGATGTTGCCAATTGTTGTTGTTGCAGAAATTGATCTTGCTGATTACCATTATTTGCAATTGCATTTGTATTACCGCCACCGCCTCTTGCTGCATTACCACCACCGCCTCTTCCGCCGCCACCACCAAATCCACCACCGGCAACAGCAGGCGCAGCAGGTGTTTCAGCACTTCTTACAATATTGGTGAATTGTTGTGTGATGCCTGTTTTAATATTCCATCCGTATAAATTTTGATTACGGGAAAAAGCTATCCATTCATCATTACCAATAAACTTCGGATTGGTTTCTGCTTCTTCTGTTTGTGTAACACGTATTGTTTTATTGGTCTTTATATCTAATAAAAAAATATCTCCTTTATAAGAATATACTAATTGTGTGTTGCTGCTATTATAAGTTCCATTGGTAATTGCATTCGCTAATTGTGCTTCACTGTATTTTGCTTTGGTAATTTCTTTTGTTGAAAGAGAATAGACATAAGGGGAGTCGGAAATATTTTTATCGGGATTCCAATTGAAATAAACGGATTTATTATCCCAACTCCAGAAAACACCGGATGGTGATGTGCCGATCCATTTCTGGTCTTTCATAATTTTTTCTACTGTTAATTGCGACTTAACAGAAAAAGAAATAATAACTAAACAAAAGGAAAAGAATATTCTCATAACAAAAAGTTTTTGGAACATTAAATCTATTACAAGCGAATCGAACTATTTAATTTTTTTGACAGAAGGATAGAATCATTACAAACGAATTAACTTTTTCTTTAAAATATTAAATATTTATTTTGATACTTCAATTCACGAGTACCAAAATCTGCTACATGAAAAATTTATTATTATTCATTTCATTTTTTCTCTTTACCAATATTCTAAATGCACAAAGAACTGATACTACATTGCATTATGGGGATAATCTAAAAGCTGGTCATACTGCAAAAATCCGTGACATTAATATGTATTATGAAATTTATGGCGCAGGGCAACCGCTTTTAATTATTCATGGTAATAGTGGTTCGATCAGAGATTTTGAATATCAAATTCCTTATTTTTCTAAAAAGTATAAAGTCATTGTTGCAGATAGTAGAGATCACGGAAGAACATTGGACACTTTGCACATGACAGATTCTTTAAGTTATGAAATGATGAGCGATGATTATGCAGCATTACTCGATTATTTACATATTGATTCAAGTTATGTTTTGGGCTGGAGTGATGGTGGCATCAATGGTTTATTACTTTCTATCAGGCATCCTGAAAAAGTTAAGAAGCTTGCCATTACCGGCGCAAACCTTTGGCCAGACTCAACTTCAATCGAACCTTTTATCCTCAACATGTTTAATATGCAGTATAAAATGATGAAAATGCAAAAAGAAACTGTTGAACTGAAAGTAATGAAAAGACATTATAATTTAATTCTTTCACAACCACATTTAACAACACAAGATCTTTCTAAAATTCAATGTCCAACTTTAGTGATTGGTGGAGATCATGATGTTATTAAACCAGAGCACACATTGCTTATTGCTAAATCAATTTCAAAATCTAATTTATGGATTGCACCAAATTCGGGACATGGTGTATTGGTATTTGAGAATAGAGATAAATTTAATGCAGAGGTTGATGCATTCTTTAATAGAGCATATAAAAAAATATCAGGTTTCGAATTATTTAAGCATTAACAATTTTCTTTCCAAATGGCATCATGGATATTTCCATTAATTCAAAATGTTTTTTACCAAATGGAATTCCGATGATTGTAATGCAAAGTATAATTCCAAAAAACAAATGAACAACAGCAGTCCATAAGCCACCGCTTAATATCCAAATAATATTAGCAATGGTTTGTAAACAACCGCCGCTATTTTTTGCATACACCGCTTTTCTTCCAAAGGGCCATAAAACAAAAGCAGAAAGTTTAAAACATTGCAATCCAAAAGGAATAAGAATGATTGTTGCACACAAAAATATTCCGCAAATACAATAACTAAATGCAGCGATCAATCCGCCGAAGATTAACCATATTATATTTCCAATAAAATTGAATACAAACATTTGAATGAATTTAAAATTATTTGATCAGATCATAAACAGCCACGCAACTCATCCATCCCATTAAAGCAACAACAGCCCAGCCCGAAAGCCGCATCCACAAAGGATGTTGATAGCCGTTCATTAATTTTATCTTTGTTGATGCAATTAAAATAATTGCCAATGCAATGGGTAAAATAAATCCATTGGCGATACCTGCGAACAATAATAATTCTTTTGGTTTACCAATGAAAACAAAAATGCAGGTGGAAAGAATAATGAAGACAGAGATACACCATCTTTCATATTTAATGAATATGGGATGAAATGTTTTAAAGAATGAAACAGAAGTATAAGCTGCACCAACAACTGATGAAATAGCAGCACTCCATAACACCACACCAAAAATTCTCAATCCAATATTTCCTGCTGCAGTTTGAAAAACAGTTGAAGCAGGATTATTCGTATCTAACACCACACCATTTATTACAACACCAACAACTGCAAGAAATAAAATGAAACGCATAATAGTTGAAATAATAATTCCGCTTAATGCACTTTTATTTACTTGCTGAATATTTTCTCTTCCTTTAATACCGGCATCTAATAAACGATGTGCGCCGGAAAAAGTAATATAACCGCCAACTGTTCCGCCAACAATGGTAACAATAGCAGCAGTAGAAATTTTGTCCGGAATAAATGTGTGATGAATACTTTGCAACAACGGCGGATGCGCTGCAAATGCAATAAATAATGTCAATAATATTTTTATGGTACCCAGAATTTTTGTGAATCCATCTAACATTTTACCGATCTCTTTTACCCAAAATAAAATCAACGCAACAATACAACTGATAATTGCACCTTCTTTGAAACTCAAGCCAGTCAACACATTCAAGCCAAGACCACATCCTGCAATATTGCCAATATTAAATGCAAATCCACCCAACACAACTATTGCACATAAAAAATATCCAAGACCCGGTAATAATTGATTGGATAAATCCTGTGCACGCATTTCACTCACTGTTAATATTCTCCAGGTATTTAATTGTGCACCAATATCTAATAAAACAGAAACTAAAATCACAAATCCAAAACTGGTTAGGAGTTGTTGTGTGAACACTGTTGTTTGCGTAAGAAAACCGGGACCAATAGATGAATTGGCCATTAAAAATGCAGCACCTAAAGTTGCACCACTTAAAAATTTTTTATTGAATAGTTTTAATTTCAATATTATTTTGTTTAAGTGTTTGATTTATTTTTTTTGCAAAATCAATTGCATGTTTTCCATCTCCGTGAATACAAATAGTGTCTGCTTTTATTTTAATGGTGTTGCCCGAAACGCTTGTCACGCTTTGCTTTTGAACCATTTGTAAAACTTGTTGAACAGAAATATTTTCATTTTCAATTAATGCATTCGAAAAATTTCTGGAAGTTAAACTGCCATCATTCTGATAAGTTCTGTCAGCAAAAACTTCACTTGCTGTTTTTAAATTTATTTTTTTTGCTTCATTGATTAAATGACTTCCGCTTAATCCGTATAAAATAAAATGTTCATCAACATCTTTAATCGCTTCGGCAATTGTTTTACTCATCTCAATATTTTTTGCCGCCATATTATACAATGCGCCATGCGGTTTGATGTGATGAATACGAACATTAAATTCGTCGCAAATTTTTTGCAATAGATAAATTTGATACGTAATCAAATCATATAATTCATTTGACGACAATTGCATTTCTGTTCTGCCGAAATTCTTTTTATCATTGAATCCCGGATGTGCGCCAATCGCAACGCCATTGCGCAAAGCCGCTTCCAACGTATGTTTCATAATATCTGCATTGCCGGCATGAAAGCCGCAGGCAATATTAGCGCTGCTGATAAAAGGCATTAATTGTTCATCATTATTCATGCCTTCGCCCATATCACAATTCAAATCAATGGATGCCATGTCGAGATAAATATTCTTGTAAACGAAAGATACAGGCATTTTGCAGTTGCTGCAAATATTGATATTGTTTGAAAAAAATATCTTCTGCTTCCTGCTGTTCAATGAATTTAAATTGAACAGCAGTGTTGAAAGAATATTGTGCCAATGAAGAAATATCAGCACTGATTACATGTGCCACTCTCGGGTAACCACCGGTAGTTTGATGATCTGCCATTAAAATAATTAACTGACCATCGGGTAATAATTGTATGGTTCCTTTTGTTATTCCTGTTGAAATTAGTTGTTGATTATTTTCTGTTTGCAATGATTCTCCTTTCATTCGATAACCCATTCTATCGCTTCTTGTTGTGATGATAAAAGAAGAAGATGCAAATATTTTTTTTGATGATTCATTTAACCAATCATATTCATTTCCTTTCGTGATATGAATAATACGATTGTTTTGATATAAATTATTTACATCTGCTTTCCAGTTTAAAATAATACAATCATTATTTTTTAATAACAATGAATAATTAAAATGAACATTAAAATTCAATATATCATTCTTTTGTAAGCATCTTCCCAAATGCCCGCCGACATTGGCTTTGGTGTTGGTGCTGTAACTGTTTAACCATTCAGGAATATGTAACCCGCTTTTGATGGCAAGATAACATCTGGCACTTTCTTTTATTTTAGTAAACTGTAAAACGCAATTTTTATTAACAACAATTGGCGTGTTAATAGGAATAAAAATATCATTAATCATTGCAGAAAAATCTGCACCGCTTAATGCAATGATAGTTTGTTGCTCAAATAAAAATACTGATGCAGGAAAATGTAATTCAATTACTGCATCGTTTAAATTATTTCCCACCAACATGTTTGCTGTTTGTGCAGCAACAATATCCATCACACCATTTGGATTAATTCCCAAATGTTGATAGCCAAATCTTCCTGCATCCTGAATGCTATCGGCAACACCTTGTTTAATAATTTTTATACTCACGATGATAGCTTATTAAATTCTTCTACACTAATCGGAACAAATTCTACTTCATCTCCTGCCTGTAAAAATGTTGGTTGTTCTTTTTTTATATCAAACATTTTTATCGGTGTTCTTCCAATAATATTCCATCCGCCGGGAGAATCGAATGGATAAATTCCTGTTTGTTCTCCGGCAATACCTACACTTCCTGCAACAATATTTGTTCGCGGTGTTGATTTACGCGGTGTTGCAATCTGTTCATCAACCTTTCCCATGTAAGCGAAGCCCGGCAAGAATCCTATCATATATACACGATATTTTTTTTGTGTATGCAAACGAATGAATTCATCAACAGCAATATTTTTTTGTTCTGCCAATTCAATGATATCTAAAGCAAATATTGCATCATAACAAACAGGAATTTTTATGAAACGATATTTGCTTACAATATGCTGCTGTTGTTTTTGTACAACATTTTTTATTTGTTGATGAACAAAATCAAATGCGTTGTGATGATGTTTTTTTATTTCTATCAAATCATAAATAAC
>CAILAF010000490.1 GCA_903832075.1 uncultured Chitinophagaceae bacterium | reverse complement strand
TGTTTTCGTTCATCATATTTTTTTGAAAGAAAATCTTTTAGCTCATCATCATTTAAATGTTTTATTAACGGACGATGTTCTTTTTCCGGTTTTAATCTTTCAACCAAAAAATCCACACTTTCATCAATCCAGATAGTTGTACCATGTTCATTCATCCATTTCATATTCTCATGAAAGCAGGGTGTACCGCCACCTGTAGCTAATACATAAGTTTTCTTTTCTGCAAACCAACGTAATATTTTTGCTTCAGCTTTTCTAAAATATTCTTCATCGTCTTCTTCAAAAATTTCAGCAATGGTTTTCTCTTCACTTGATTCAATTAAAAAATCCAAATCATATCCACCGCATTTTAATTTTTTGGAAAGTTGTTTGCACCAAAAACTTTTTCCGGAACCCATCATTCCAATGAGAAAAATTTTTTGATGTGCAGATGAAGAATTTGTTTTAACCATATACATTTCCTTCCAGTGATTGTAGTTTATTTAAATGCATTCAATCCCGTAACATCCATTCCGGTAATCAATAAATGAATATCGTGTGTTCCTTCATAAGTAATCACACTTTCTAAATTCATCATGTGACGCATAATACTGTATTCGCCTGTAATGCCCATGCCGCCTAACATCTGGCGTGCATCACGAGCAATATTAGTTGCAATTTCACAACTATTTCTTTTAGCCATGCTAACTTGTTGCGGTGTTGCTTTTCCTTCATTCATCAATACACCTAATCGCCAAACTAATAATTGCGCTTTAGTGATTTCAGTAATCATCTCTGCCAATTTTTTTTGTTGCAATTGAAATCCTCCAATCGGTTTATCAAACTGAATTCTTTCTTTCGCATAACGCAATGCAGTATCATAACAATCCATTGCAGCACCAATGGCGCCCCAGGCAATTCCATAACGGGCTTTGGTTAAACAACCCAACGGACCTTTTAATCCTCTCACATTTGGTAAAATATTTTCTTTCGGAACTTTTACATTATCAAAAACCAATTCTCCAGTTGCACTTGCACGCAAACTCCATTTACCATGTGTTGTTGGTGTGGTGAATCCTTCCATACCACGTTCAACAATTAATCCTTGCACAACACCTTCTTCATTCTTTGCCCAAACAACAGCAACTTGTGCAAACGGTGCATTACTGATCCACATCTTTGCGCCATTTAAAATAACATAATCGCCTGCATCTTTAATATTGGTTAACATGCTTGATGGATCGCTTCCATGATTTGGTTCTGTTAAACCAAAACAACCTAACCATTCTCCACTTGCCAACTTTGGTAAATATTTTTTCCGTTGTACTTCGTTGCCATAAGCATAAATAGGAAACATTACCAAACTGCCTTGTACACTTGCAGTTGAGCGCACACCACTATCGCCGCGTTCTAATTCCTGCATCATCAATCCATAACTGATGTAATCCAATCCGCCACCACCATATTGTTCCGGAACGGTTGGGCCAAAACATCCCAACTCTCCTAATTGTTTTACAATTTGCTGTGGAAATTCTGCTCGCTGTGCATAATCTTCAATGATGGGCGAGATTTCCTTCTTCACATAATTTCTTACAGCATCACGAATCATTAAATGTTCTTCAGCTAATAATTCATCCAATAAATAATAATCGGGCGATTGAAATAAATCTGTTCTGGCAGCCATAGTAATTTTAGATTTACGATATACAATTTATAATTTGCTTTTTACATTCACTTATTCATAAAATCAATTCACAAATTTACTGTTTACTATACTGCCTTCATCAATTCATTGTATATTTATTTTAACAAAATAATTGTGCATGAAAAAAATAATTTTTGCCATTCTATTCATCGTATTTTTTGAAAAGAATTTTGCTCAAAGCAAAGATTGGAAATTAGGTATTCAAATGTGGACTTTTCATATCAGTAATTTTACTGAAGCTTTAAACAGAGTGGATAGTTGCGGGTTGGAGTATATTGAAATTTATCCAGGACAAAAATTAGAGTTTAATACAAGTGAAGTTATCGGGCCCAAATTATCAAATGAAAAAATAAACGAGATTAAAACATTATTGAGCAAACATCATATCAGCATTACTTCTTATGGTGTAGTAGTTTGCGACAATGCCAATGAATGGGAATCGCATTTTCAATTTGCACAATCGCTTAAAATACCTGTTATTACTGCGGAGCCCAAAAAAGAAGAACTGGATTTGGTGAATTCACTTGCTGGAAAATATCATATCAAAGTTGCTATTCACGATCATCCTAAACCATCTCTCTATTGGCATCCCGACAGCATTTTGTATGCGATAAAAGATCGCAGCAATATTGGTGTTTGTGCAGATATTGGTCATTGGGTTAGAAATGGATTGAATGTAGTTGATTGTTTAAAAAAATTAAATGGAAGGATAATAGGTTTACATTTTAAAGATGTGGCAGAATTTAATAAACTTGAAAGTGAAGATGTTCATTTAGGAGAAGGTGTTTGTAATATTCCCGAAGTACTGAAAGAATTAAAAAAGCAAAACTTTCATGGATATTTTGCAATGGAACACGAAGCCAATTGGCCTAACAATGTAAAAGATATCATCGTCAACAAAAAATATTATTTACAACAAATCGAAAAATTAAAATAACTATTCTATGTCATCTCGCAGAAAATTTATTAAAAATATCGGCGGAGCTTTTACCATTTTATCTGCTTCATCATTAACAAATCTTGCAGCACAAAAAACACATGAAAGAAAGATCATTGAATTAGAAAAAAAATATTCATCGAATGATACAATCAGAGTAGCAGTAATTGGTATGGGCATCATTGGCTTTAGAAATACCAAAACATTTTTAACGATTCCGGGAGTTGAATTGGTTGCCTGTTGTGATTTGTATGACGGCAGATTACAACACAGCAAAGAACTTTTTGGTGAACATATTTTTATCACCAAAGATTATCATGAAATTTTAGAAAGAAAAGACATTGATGCAGTAATCATTTGCACCAGTGATAATTGGCATAATACCATATCTATAGATGCCATGCGAAAAGGGAAAGCAGTGTATTGCGAAAAACCAATGGTCCATAAAATTGAACAAGGATTAGAAGTGATAAAAGTGCAGCAGGAAACAAAAGCCATTATGCAAGTGGGCAGTCAGAGAGTAAGCAACATTGCCTATTCAAAAGCAAAAGAATTGATTAAAGCTGGTGAAATTGGCGAACTGAATTGTATTGAAGCATCATTCGACAGACAAAGTGCTTTGGGTGCATGGCAATATACTATGCCAAAAGATGGTAATGAAAAAAATGTTGATTGGATACGTTATAATCATAATAAATACATCCCATTCGATGCAAAGAAATTTTTCTGGTGGCGCAATTATAAAGAATATGGAACAGGTATGGCAGGTGATTTATTTGTGCATTTATTAAGTGGCTTACATTTTATCACTGATAGCAAAGGACCTTCAAAAATTTCTGCTTCCGGAGATTTGGTTTATTGGAAAGATGGAAGAAATGTTCCGGATGTGATGACTGCCATTTTGCATTATCCGGAAACTAAAGAGCATAAAAGTTTTGAATTAATGTTGAGAGCAAATTTTATTAGCGGAGAGAACGACCAAATGTCCACCAAATATATTGGTAGTGAAGGAGTACTTGAATTTGGATGGAATGATTTTACAATTAAACATAGCAAAATGCCTAAAGCAACCGGCATAGGCGGATGGGATGCATTAGATACCTATACACTAAAAATGCAACAAGAATTAATGAATGATTACAATAAAAAATTTTCTGAAGCAGATAAGAAAATAAATAATACCAATAATATAACCTACGCTGCACCTGAAGGATATAGCGACAGCCATGATCATTTTAATAATTTTTTTGAAAGCATTAGAACCGGTAAGAAAGTTGTAGAAGATGTAAGTTTCGGCTTTAGAGCTGCAGTTCCAAGCTTGGCATGCAATGAAAGTTATTATCAAAAGAAAATTATTGAATGGGATGCAGAGAAAATGCAATTGAAGAATCCATCGCAGAATGCCTTATAGCAAAAAAGCTAGCACACCATGATAAAAAATATTCAATATTTATTTTTACCTGTTCAATTTTTATTTTTCACTTACATTGTAGTTGCTCAAAGCAAAACAATTCATATACAAGTATTGGTTGTTGGAACCACAGGCGGCATTGTTGTTGATACTCAACCAGCCCGAAGCGGAATAAAAACTATTATTGTTGAACAAACAAACTGGTTAGAAGCTCCTACTATTTTAATGAATAATTGTAATTTGAATGCCATTAAAATTAATCAGTAAGTTAATACTGTTATTATACATAAAAAATAAAACGCACTTTGAAAAGCAATTCAACAACAGCTAATCCTTACTGGAAAAGAATTACAAGTCATCTTACCTTTTATGTATTGATGGCTATTCTTATTGGTGTTGCATTAGGATACTTTTATCCTGCCACCGCATTAAAGACTGAAAAAATTGGAATTTATTTTATTGATCTTATCAAACTATTTATTTATCCAATCATCTTTCTAACTATTGTTACCGGCATAAGCAGTATGGGTGATTTAAAAAAAGTAGGACGCATTGGCATTAAAGCATTAATCTATTTTGAAGTTGTTACTACAATTGCATTAACCATCGGGATTATTGTTGCATTAGTTATTCAACCAGGAAAAATAAATAAAGCAGGTTTACAAATTCAAGATGCATCAAAATATACAAAGCAAACGAACAGTAGTTTTAATTGGTTGCATTTTTTTCAATCTAATCTTATACTTCAAGTTTTATTTGCTGCCATTATTATTGGTATCCTTTTAAATTATTCAAAATACAGAATTACGGTTGTACATTTTTTGAATAAAATTTCTCATTATGTTTTTATTCTTTTAAAATATGTAATGTACCTCGCTCCGCTGGGAGCCTTTGCCGGTATGGCTTTCACCATTGGTAAGTTTGGTTTAAAAACTTTAGTGCCGCTTGGAAAACTAATGGCATGTGTTTATTTAACAATGATCATTTTTGTTTTTCTGATTTTAGGCAGCATCATGAAATATTATAAACAAAGTATTTGGAAATATTTAAAATATATCAAAGAGGAATTGTTATTGGTATTAGGAACATCATCATCCGAAGCAGCATTACCATCTGTAATGTTGAAGTTAGAAAAAATGGGTTGTCATAAATCGGTTGTTGGATTAGTTGTGCCAACAGGTTATTCTTTTAACCTGGATGGCACATCAATTTATTTATCAATGGCAACTATTTTTATTGCGCAACTATATAATGTGCCATTAAGTTTAAGCGAATTATTGATGTTGTTATTGATATTGATGCTTACCTCAAAAGGCGCAGCAGCAGTTACCGGTGGTGGTTTCATTGTTTTAACATCAACACTCACTGCATTACATAAAATTCCTGTTGAAGGATTAGCATTTTTATTAGGCGTTGATAAATTTATGAGTGAAGCAAGAGCCATCACCAATTTAATTGGCAATGGTGTTGCTACGATTGTTATTGCAAAAAGTGAAAAAGAATTTATTGAATAAAAAGCCGCTTAAATGTAAGCGGCTTCTATTTTATTTTTAATTATCATCATCTTCTTCTTCAAAAG
>CAILAF010000489.1 GCA_903832075.1 uncultured Chitinophagaceae bacterium | reverse complement strand
TCAGTTTCAGGAAGAATCAACTACATCAAACGAAATAAGTTTTAATCATTTTTTTATTGTTGATGCAAAACAAAATGCAATACCAACTGAATTAACTCATGGATTTTATCGCTACAATTCAGTTGAGTTTACACCAGATGGCAAACAATTAATTATTTCCGGAGATATTGATTCTTTGCAACATCCAGATCGTTCATTAGAAAATGAAATCTTTATTGCAGATGCTGATGGAAATAATATTAAATTAGTATTAGGCGAAAAAAATAAAAATTATAATAGTCCTAAAATTTCTCCAAGCGGAAAGTGGTTAGCGTTTCAATTCGGCAATACAGGTTTTGTTGATGTTCCGCAATTAGCCATCATGCCAGTGAATGGTTCTGCAAAAGATATTATCACATTGCCATTGGATAGATCAAAAGGAAATATTATTTGGAGTAATGATGAAAAATATTTGTATTTATCGGCGCAAAGCAATGGTGGCATACCAATTTATAAGATTGATATCAAAACAAAACAAGTTGAAAGATTAAGTGATTATGATAATGGTGTAAATGGATTTGATTTGAAAGAAAATAAAATAGCTTATTCAAAAACAGAAGTGGGAAGTCCGTTTGAATTATATGTGGCAGATGCAAACATGAAAAATGCAAAACGTTTATCATCATTCAATATTGATTGGTTACAAAACAAACAATTATCATTTCCGGAAAAACATTCATTCACCAATAATAAAAATGAAACAATTGAATATTGGGTAATGAAACCAATTAATTATGAAGCTGGAAAAAAATATCCATTATTATTAAACATTCACGGCGGACCAACAGCCATGTGGGGACCCGGTGAAAACAGCATGTGGCATGAGTTTCAGTATTTCTGTGCAAAAGGTTACGGTGTTATTTATTGTAATCCAAGAGGAAGTGGTGGATATGGTGCTGCATTTTTAAAGGCCAATATTAACGATTGGGGCGATGGACCAACAAGTGATGTATTAACTGCATTAGATAAAACTGTTGCGGAAGGTTGGGCTGATACAAGTAAACTTTTAATAACCGGCGGATCGTATGCCGGTTATTTAGTGAGTTGGATAATCGCACACGATCATCGCTTTAAAGCAGCTTGTTCTCAACGAGGTGTTTATGATTTAAGTACATTTTTCGGAGAAGGAAATGCGTGGCGTTTGGTGCCAAATTATTTTGGTGGTTATCCTTGGCAACCGGAAGTAAAGAAATTATTGGATTATGAATCACCGATTACTTATGTTCAAAACATTACAACGCCTTATATTATTTTTCATGGAGAAAATGATTTAAGAACAGGAACCATTCAGGGAGAAATGTTGTATAAAAGTTTAAAAGTTTTAGGAAGACCTGTTGAATATGTAAAGCATCCCGGTGCAACCCATGAAATAACAAGAAGCGGTAATAATCGTCAGCGTATTGATCAAATGTTACGCACGTATGAATTTTTTGAAAGATGGTTGAATAAAAAATAAATTTTGAATTTTATTTTTTATAATTACTTCATACAGCTGAAATAAGCTCAGCATGTATTAAATATTCAGCGCACTTATTTATGCAAACCAATCAGCATAGGCATTTACGACCTTAAATTTTTCATGAAAAGCCCCCTTATTTGGATTTTAAGCTTTTTTTTATCTACCTTTAAGGTGATTTTAATAGTTGACTCATTCGTTTTTACCGTACCCAATTGTTTTAAATTGAAAACAGGCATTTTAAAATATTACTTGTCATTCAGCTTAATTTGTTTTGTTACTTGCATCAAGGCACAAACAACAACTAAAGTTACTTTGAATTGTATACTTAATCCTGCAAGTTCAATTGTTATAAATACTTCTTCTCAAATTAATTTACAAAACACTTTTGTTTCGTATAAATCTGAGACACCCTCTACAATTTCATTAAATATTTTTTCAAGTCAGCCATACAATATCAATGTTTCTGTTGTGAACAATATTGCAAATTCTCTTGATGATGCAACTATAGCCAATCATAATAATATATCAGCTGGTTATATAAATACAAAAAATAATCTATCCTTTCCTCAAAAGTATTTTGAAAAGAACTTTTCCTCAGATAAT
>CAILAF010000488.1 GCA_903832075.1 uncultured Chitinophagaceae bacterium | reverse complement strand
CCCGTAAAAAAAAGTTTCGTAAATTTCTTTGCCTACAAATTTCAATGCCTGTTCTTCGAAATTTCGAGGCTCTTGTATAGTTTCATCTGCCAAATTTCTAACAAAAACTTTAGCCTCTTCAGGTGACATTTTATTATGAAATAACTGATTTATAGTTAACAAATTTATCGGCAATGAAAAAATCCCTCTGTTTGTATTTGCTATAACCTTGTGCTTATAATTGCCAAATACTGCATACTGATTTACATAATCCCAAACATCTTTTCGGTTAGTATGAAAAATATGTGCCCCATATTTATGAAGCATGATGCCCGTTTTTAAATCTCTTTCAGTATGACAATTACCGGCAATATGATCTCGAGAATCAATTATATCAATTTCACAATCTGATAAATGTTCAACAAGCTGTCTTGCTAACACCGCACCTGAAAAACCCGCTCCAACAATTAAATACCTACTCATAAACTGAATTCATATTTCTAAATATTTTTTGAATTGAAAAATATTTTTTATTTAAAATTAGCTCAATCTTTCTGCAATTTTTTTAAATTGTTTTTCCCAATTATATTTTTCATTAAATGCTGAATTTGCATTTGTGCCCATAGCCAATCTTTTGTCTTTATTGTTCAGCAATTCATTGCAAGTTCTTATTAAATTTGTTGTAAGGTTTGCTGTATCTACAATACTAAAACAGTCCACCTCATTATATATAACATCCATCCTCGGATCAATATAACTGATAATTGGCAACCCTGCTGCCATGTATTGGAATAAGCGATTGTTAGATAAAGAACTGTTTAAATCATAAACAGCAGCAACTGCGGGATTGTCATCAGGTCTAATATGAATAAGGTGTCCTATATCTGCTGCTAAAAGAATTTTTCTCCATTCATTATCATCAGGCCTGTTAAACAAATAGGTCCGATGGTGCATTTCATTTTCTTTAATAAAATCTACTAAATGTGATTTATAATCCTCTTCAGGTCTGCCCATTAACAGAAATACAAACTCTGACGGCAAACTTTTCATTGCCAATATTGTTTCTTCAATTCCTCCATATTCGCCAACAGCCCCTGCTCTAAGTAAAATCATAGATTTATCTGTTACAACCAATCCATTTCTTTTTAACAGATTAAGTAACCAAGAGCGGGATTCATTTTTATCAAAATTTTCTAAATAATCTTGAGATGGGCAATTATGGCATATAATAGGTAAGTAATTGAGCTGTGCAAATTTTTTAGTTAATTCAGCTTTATATGAATCACTACTCCATACTACAAAACATTTATGCATTACCCTCCATCCGTATCTTATAATCATTCTATCAAGTTTGCCTGAGCATTTTATATTAGGGATATCAGGAATAAAACAAATAGTTTTTGATAATAAGGGTTTGGGAATAGCAGATAATGGGCGATGCATTTCTGCAATAATTAAATCCGGTTTTTCAAGTGCAAGTATCCATCTTACTTTAAGCCAATAATAGAACCAAGCCAACAAGGCTTTAAAAAAGGCAGGAAACACAAGTTTTCGAAAATCATTAATAAAAATTATTCTAAAATTTCTATTATTAAAAAATATGGGGATTTCTAAGTAATAGTGAATTACTATTACTTCCCACGAATCTTTTAAAAGAGAATTAACTGCATTTTGTATAGGTGGATCCCATAATGTATATGTTGCAAAAATTACAACTTTTTTATTCATATACTATCTACAAGTCTTTTTTGAAATATTCAAATTAAAAATTTGTTACCAGCAATTTTTTTAGATCCAGTAAAGGGGATTTCAACCAAGAAATGTGCTAAGTAACTTATGGTAAGACAAATAAAAATACCTCCAATTATAAAATAAGAATGTTGGGGTAATTTATTTTGATTAAGTTTCATTATTAATCCTGATAAAAATACAAGTATTGGGAAATGTATAATGTACAAACTATATGAGAAATCGCCGATAGGTTTTAAAAAGGCTAAAAAACTAAAATTAATACCCTTTTGGCTGTAACATAATAAAAAAGAAAGAATGGCTGAAAATAAAAATGCTATTTGTAAATCATAGAATACAGCATTTTGTCTAATAAAAAACATCATTATAAATCCACAAATAGAAATAACAGAGAAATTAAGCAAAGGAATCCTCAATCTGCCGGCACTGATTTCAGCAATCAAAACTCCTAACCACCAGCAAATCATACTTGAAAACACATTTCGAAGAAGTGTTTCCGGCCAAAAAGTTGGAAAAAAACTAACTGCAAAAAATAGTATAATTAAAAAAGTTGAATAATAAATATTCTTTCGTGACAACATTAAAAAAAATGGATACAATAAACAGAACCACCATTCTAATTTCAATGACCAGGTTGGTCCGTTTGTTCCAAAAATTTGGAAATATTCATTATAAAGAAATAGTAGATTCCCTATTAAAGTGAACAAATCATGTGACCTATTGCCAATATTGGCGTTTATTAACTGGTATGGCGTATTAGCATTGTAGATAGAAAAATTATATGATTTACCAATCATATCAAGAATCGCTGTTACTGTAAGTGCCAAAAGAAATGGAGGATATATTCTTTTAATTCTTTTTGTAAAAAAATCTAGAATATTAAGTTTTGTATCAGAATCTACTACAAATTTCTTAGCAAAGCCAATATGAATAACAAATCCAGATAGAACAAAGAAAAATAAAACAGCCTCATGGCCGAATTTAAATACTGAAAAAAATACATCAATGATTTATCAATCATCGAATAATTATTAGGATGATTTTTAAATCCATCCTGAAACCCCTCCCAAAGCAGCCATCGAGCATGCCCAATCATTACATATACAGCTGCAATGCCCCTAAGGCCATCTAAAAATTTGAATTTCATTTTATTTGTAGCCTTGTACTTAAATAATTTTTTAAGATTGATCTCTATTCAAAATATTCGATGAGTTCAGAAAACTCAAATACCGATTTCCATAATCATTCCAAGTAAGTCCATTGGATATTTTTTTAAGGGCTTTTGCTCCCATAGTTTTAATAACAACCCGATTGTAATAAAAAAAATAAATCTTCTCTTGTAAAGTTTTCACATTTCTAATTGGAATTATAAAACCTTCAATGCCATCAGTAATTAGGTCATCCCCTCCAGTATTAGTAGTACAAATAAGTGGTAATCCACAAGCCATTGCCTGTGGCTGGACCAATGCTAATCCTTCTTGGATTGAATTAATACAAAACACATCGCATTGATTATAATATTCATTCAATTTTACTTGAGGTACTGCTGGTACATGAATAACATTTTTCGTATACTTTTTTAAAAATGGAATTATTTCGTCATGAACTTTACCTATTAACCAAAGTTCTGTATCTGGCAGATCAAGTTCGGAAAATGCTTCTAATAGATAATGAACTCCTTTTTGCAGCGTTAAGTTACCAGCATATATTATCCTGAAGGGCTTATGCTCAATTGGTAAAAAAGTAAACTGAGAGAGATCTACACCATAGTTATTTATAAAAAGTTTTTTTGAATCAAAAGCATGTTTTATAAAACTTCTTTCAACATATTTTGAGGGGATACTAATAATGTCAGCTAATTCATATTCTAATAATTCTCTTTCCATCCTTCGTGGAGAGAAACTTCTGTCAAGTGTTGCAATATTGACATTATACTTGTCAAATTCATATTTCAGAATTTCATATTGTTCAGTTGCATGTGCACTTCCTCTTTCCAAAATCACTTTAATTCCCAATTGTTTTGCACGCTTAATAATAGGTAAAGCCTGTATGCCCCAGGTAATAATAATATCTTCTTCGCCCATTTTCGATGCCACCCAATTACCAAAAAACAAATCTGCTTCATAGGCAAATTTGTTTTTTAAACCATAAGTAATAAATGCACTGATAAGGTTGGTTTTAATTTTATCTTTTGGAATATTGAAACCTGCAGAATTGTCTTTTCCAAAAAGTTTACCAAAGTATGAAGTATAGAGATTTTGTAAAACTCCTAATCGGTTTAATTGATGTGCTAAATGAAAACCATGAAATTTTTGTCTTACCGCTACTGATACTTTCATTTGTTTTTATTAAATAATTGTAGCCATTTTTCTTTTTCGATTGCCAAATCATAATTATTCAATACATGTTCATATGCTCTTTGAGCATACAACTTTCTTTCTACAGGATGTTCAATTAAATAAGAAATAGAATCAGCAAGCGCTTGTGCATTATTAATGGATATTAATAATCCTGTTTCTTTATCAATAACTAATTCTCTGTTACCGGGTATATCAGTTGCAATACAAGGCACTCCAGCCGCCATAGCTTCTATTAAGGCACCGGGCAAACCTTCGTATAAACTATTTAGAATAAAAATATCGGTATATGCCAACCAGCGCAAAGGTTTTTCATCATGCCCAATTAAAAAAACATTATCCATTTTAAGCTTTTTAATTTGTTGCTGTAAAACGGGCATTAATTCGCCATCCCCCACTAAAACCAATGAAACAGAATATTTATGTTTTAATGCATGTACTGCATTTATTATTGTTAATGGATCTTTTTGTTCTGCAAGCCTGCCAATACTGGTTATACAAATACCTTTTAATGCTACAGTAGGCTGAAATGTTTGTTTATAATTGGCAACCACTTTCCGTATTTGATTTATATTTCTTGAATTTGGAATTACTGTTATGTTATTTGCATCGAAGAAATTTCGATAATTCTCTACTTGCGAATATGCACATAAAATATTGCCTAAAGATCTTGAACACACAAATTTTTTTAATGGAATGGTTAGTTTGCTGTTGTTTAGATCGAAAAGTTTTGAAGGAATCAATCTTTCAATTACAAAAAATTTTTTTCTAAAAACAGCTAATGCAAATTGTAGCCAACGATAGGTATCTAAATGATGACACCAAATTACAAATCGATAATTGCTTTTATTTAATAATAATTTACAAGCTGCAAAAAAGCTACTAAGGAAATCAGCCCATCCATTACCGGTTTTGAGAAATTGAAAAGGCAGGTTATTTGTTTTTATAAATTCGAATAGCTCTTTTGACGCTGCTTTATTTATGACTAATTCAATTTCATAATCGTGTTTAAGAAAAGTAATTACCCTAAATAAACTTTTTTCAGCCCCTCCAAATCCAGGACTATCAGTGCAAAACAATAATTTATTTTTTTCTTGCAACAACTAAAATATTAGGTGAGTAAAGGCCTGCTATTTTACAAACATAATTTATTGTATTTCCAATAATGTATAAAAGCATAGCACCAGAGCGTACAAAAAATTTATGCTTACCAGTATAGGGCACTGTTAAATGATGTTTTAAATTATCAACTATTACTACAGACTGAATTGGTAAAAATTTAATTGCTTCAATTACAAACCCATTTTCCTTGAACCCTTTTTTGAGTTGGTTTTTAGAAAACCCATGGTAATGACCGGTAAAAAAATCCCAAAATTCTAGTACAAATAAAGTTTTATATTTTTCAGAGCCTGTCCAACCCCTAAAAAAATGATACAAATTTTTAAACGATATCTTTCTTCTATAAAAAACCAGTAAAATAAAAATTGACCAGAAATAAGTAGTAGTAGTTAAAAAAATCTGACCTCCAGATTTTAAAGCAGTATTTGCATTAGCTAAAAATTTTCGATAGTCTTTTACATGTTCAATTACTTCAATTGAAAACAATAAATCGTAATAATTTTCAGGTAATTCAACTTTGCCTCCCAAATCATAAAAGAAAAGTTCCTTATAATTTTTTTGAGCTTCATTTTTCTTTATTGCTTCCGAAAAATCTACACCATGCAAATTTCTACATTTAGATTTTAGATACGCAGAATGAAAGCCATTACCACATCCAAAATCCAAAATTTTGCCTAATCGATTTTGACCAATGTATTTGTCAAAATTTTCGTGGATATAAGGTAAACTTGCTTTATGAAACCCTCCAATACCTTGATCATAATAATTGTTATCGTAATTATATTCTTCCTGCATATTCATTCCCTTTTTGTTGAAGCCAGGCTATATATTTTGAAATTCCATTAGAAAGACTTGTAGTTGGCGTATAACCAAAAAGTTTCTTTGCCTTTGTTATATCAGCATAAGTTTCAGGAACATCTCCCACCTGTTGGGGCAACCATTTTATATTAGCTTTTTTATTCAATTTTATTTCTATTAATTCAACTAATTCTTTTAGTGTAAAAGATTGATGGTTCCCAATATTTACAATTTCAAACGAAGTATCATTATAATCAATAGCAGATCTTACACCTTGAATAATATCATCTACGTAAGTATAATCTCTTCTTGTACTGCCATCTCCATATAAAGGAATGGGCTCATTATTAAGAATTAGATGAATAAATTTGCTAATGGCAAGGTCTGGCCTTTGACCTGGGCCATACACAGTAAAAAAACGAAGTGCAAGAAATTGAAGCCCAAATTTTTCAGAATATTCTTTACCCATTTGCTCACAATGCAGCTTTGTTTCTGCATATGGACTGATAGGCAGTAAATTTTCGCTTTCACTCCAGGGGAGATTTTTATTAATTCCATAAACACTGCTACTCGAAGCAAAAATTATTTTCTTGACACTATTTTTTACACACCAATTTAAAATGCATTTTGTGCCGATAACATTATTCAAATAATACAATTCTGGATTTTGAATACTTGGTCTAACCCCCGCTTTAGCAGCAATATGAATTACCAAATCAAATGAAATATTTTTTAATACCTCATTTTCATTAACGTTCAGAATATCTTCCTCAATAAACAAGTAATTTTTTTTCGATTTAAATAAACTGATATTATTCTCTTTAATGTCTCTATCATAAAAAGTATCAAAATTATCGATCGCTGTTACAAAACAATTTTCATCTTCCAAAAGATTAGCCGTTAAATTGCTTCCTATAAAACCAGCTCCCCCTGTAAGTAATATTTTTTTTACTGCCATGTACTAATTGTAATTTTTTGCAATCAACATTTGCCATCCTAAGCTTAGAATAGGTGGATCACGTTTTCTTACAGCATCAATTTTGTATAAAAAATAAGTAAAAGGAAAAACAATCCATAAAAGAATATCACTAAAAGGTCTTTTAGAAATTAGTTGGCTTAACACCAAATAAATACTTGAAATTAAAACACAGAAAATACTTCCCCTGTCTTCAATTGCTTTCACTGTAAACCCATTCTCTTCAGATAGTTGCTTCATTCCGTAATATGTAAGTCGCCTAAGATCGTATGGAATTTCATGATGTTCTATAAACATAGGTGCGGTTATAAAAGCATATCCTCCCATCTTTAATACACGACTCATTTCTTTAAAAAGCATATCAGGATCAATGCAATGTTCTATTACTTCTGTACAAATAATACTGTCAAAACTTTCATCAGCAAAAGGCAAATGCAGGCCATCAAAAACTTTATCGAAGTTCTCGCTGAGATGAGGTGAAGATGCAATATCTACACCAACATATTCTTTGCAATCAATTAAAGATCTGTAAGGCTTATTGCCGCAACCAACATCAAGAAGTGTTCCTTTTAAATGAGGTAAATTTTCAAGTAAAGAATCAAGTATTTTTCTCCGGTGTAAATACAACACAAAAGTCCACGGCCCTAATTTAGGATTCAAGAAATTAGAAGATTTGCTATAATCCGGCGGGTTAAACATATTTTATTTTCGAATCAGTGATAAAAATGAAAACCCGATTTTTTGTGGTAATTGAAAAACATACAACATAAATATATAGGAAAACAATACAACAGTAATAGAAACTAAAATGCCCATAACAAATGCGAGTACAGAGTAATGATTAGGCAAGTTATAAAAAGCAGGTATGACAATCATTGCTAATGGCAATATTATTAGAAAATATGTATTTGCGATAAAAGTGTTTCTTTTAATTAATAGAAATAATAAGCCAAATACCTGAATACAGGATGCCAAAAATGTAGCAAAAAAAAGCCCCTCAAGGCCATAAAATCTTGTTAAGAAAATGCCCAATACTACTTTTACAATAGCTTGTATCCATGAAAACATCGAAGTAATTTTAGTATTACCAATGCTTATTAAAAACATTCCAAAACAATTTCCTATTATCCTGTTAGCGATTATCAAACCTGCTAATATGCTGATTATCTTAAAATTTGCGTATTCAAATTTTGAACCAACCCATAAGTGTATAAACGAAGGTAACCATATAGATATCCCAATTCCTATTAGTAATGCGAAACCAATCACTATTAAAAACAGTTTATTAAAAAGTAATTTACTCTCATTATTTGATCTGCCATGGCTTGTAGTTAAACTGGGAAATGCACTGGTTGTTAATCTTGTAGCCAGATCAAACAACATTTGCGGAAAGCGCCACCAGATAACATACAAACCTACGAGATAAAAAAGACCGCTACTGCTTAATATAAATATATCCGAAGTCCCCTCAACTGTCCATGCCAACCCTCCGATAGTTGTTATTACTGAAAAACTTAAAATCTGTTTTCGTATAGTTTTGCTATCAGCACTTTCCTGCTTTTCAAACAGGAAGGCACATTTTTTCTGTGCCATTCTTTTTAACAGGAAAAAATTAAGGATATAGAAAAACAGAAGAGCCATCGGCATGGCTAATATGCCTGCTGTAGTTGTAAACAAAAGAGTTACGGCAATAAGTGTTGAGCTTATTGTTACCACAACATTATTTATATTAACTACACGTTGAAAATTTGCACCAATTAATGCTACAGCATAAGGATTAGACAGAAAATTAACTACCTGCGACATCCCAAAAATGAATACTAATATAACAGATGTGTACCGGTTATATGATTTGGGTAAACCCCACCCATTAAAAAATACTGTAGAAATAATAAGAATTGCCAAAAGACCAATTAAACAAACCCTATCATTAAATTTCTTAATAAATTTGAAAGAATAAGCAGCTCCTGCCATATCATTTTGCCCTAATTTATATGCGATCTCACGTGATGTTGCAAAATCCAAACCCAATTGTAGTATAGCAAAATAAGTTACAACCTGAAAAACATATAAATAAAGGGACAACTCTTCCATACTTACTCTTGAAGTAAGGCTTTTTATATAAACAAACTGTGTTAATAGCCCTGAAAAAACCCCCAGTAAACTGGTTAAATAAGCAGAGAGGATATTTTTTCTAAACAAAATAGAAATATAGATTTTGATTAATTACAGGAAAATATTCTCTATTTAAACTAAAGTCTAAAAAAAGAAAAACTAAAACGTTAACCGTCAATCGTCCACTGCCGTTGACCGATGATCATCCCCTCCCGGGAGGGGCAAACGAATCATCTTTCATTTTGCACAATGTTGATGGGGTGGGTTTTGAAATCAAAAAACTAAAGTCTAAAAAAAGAAAAACTAAATCGTTCACAAAACAGGGTTTACTATATTTTATTAAGCATCATAATCTCTAAGCCACTAATTCGTGTAATTCGCAAAAATTCGTGTAATAACTCTAAACTAAAGAATGCTAAAGGTGAATAGTAAAAGATGAAAATTCAATAATGCCCTTTGCATTTTACAATAAGAATTTGTATTTCTGAAACTTTATAAACAAGTCGATGCTCATGGTCGATTCTCCGACTCCAATAGCCTGTCCAATTTCCTTTTAATGGTTCAGGTTTACCAATTCCTTTAAAAGGATCACGGTCAATGTCCCTGATCAATTCTTGTATCCTTGCAACCAATCTTTCATCAGATACAAACCAATGATTGTATTCGTCGAAAGCGCTTTTTGTAAATGCTACATTTTTCATTGCCTTTTTTGAGGAGTGTAGGCAACAAAGTCCTCCATGCTCATAGATACAATTTCCTCTCCGCTTTCAGCCTGTCCGATAGATTTATCAAGTGCTTCAACATAAGCCGGATCAAATTCACGTAACGATATAATTACATCCACATTATTCTTTCCGCCAATGAATTTTTTTATTTTATTCAAGAGGTTTGAGTTAAGCTCTGAAGGATTCACCCGTATTACTGTTTCCATATAAAAATTTGCAGTATAAAATTAACAAGAAACTTTTAAGTATATCAAAAAAGATAACAAGACCTTCCACGCAATGTTATGTCGACGATAGGAGACACATCTCTACTCAGCATAACATTAAAAGCTCAACAAATCCCTCCTGCGTCGGGATGACAATAACCATTAACTCCCGACTCCAGCCTATTTCTTCTTTCCCGGCAAATCAAAATACCCATCTGCTCCTTTTTTAAAATATTTGCCTGCATAAGCACCATAACCATAACCATAACGATAGCCAAAACCGTAGCGATAAATATAACCGTACCCATAACCATAACCATAACCGTAATAGCCATATTTACCGCCCATGTGCACATCGTTTACTACTATCGACACATTTTTTAATTTGCCCTGAACAACAATATCATCTACAAATTCGATCTGCCGTTTAAAAGTATAACGTTGGCGAACTACATATAATACGTTGTGGCAATATTCTACCAGGGAATAAGAATCGCTTACCAAACCAATGGGTGCCGAATCGATCACAATAAAATCATAACGGGTTTTTAACCAATCAAAAAAGGTTTTTACTTTATCGCCCATTACCAATTCGCCCGGGTTAGGTGGTATGGGCCCAGAGCGGTAAATATCAAGATTTGGAAATTTATCAATGCTGCTAATAATATCCTCCGGATTTTCCATCTGCCCTATCAAATAATTGGTAATGCCTTTATTGTTTTGCTTTTCGCCCTGGTACATATTACTTCGCATTTTACGCAGATCAAATTCCAATAAAGCCACTTTCTTATCCGATAAACTCAACACTGCCGCCAAGTTTAAACTGATAAAAGATTTTCCTTCGCCGCTGATGGAAGAAGTAACCAATAATATCTTCGCTTCTTCTTTATTATTATTTTTTACTAAAAACTGCAGATTACTCCGTAAAATCCTGAACTGTTCTGCGATCATATTTCTTGATTG
>CAILAF010000487.1 GCA_903832075.1 uncultured Chitinophagaceae bacterium | reverse complement strand
TTTTTTCTCTTATCTTCTTATGTTTTATTTAATAGTTAACTGATGAATATATTTTTTCAATTCTTCAACAGCTTCCTCTAATTGATGTATGCTATCTAATACAAAATATTGTTGTTGAAAACTATCTTTTATATAAGGTGTCTGCAAGATTTGGTTCACATTGAAAGGTATTGGGTTAGCATCTGCCGTTAAACAAAACTTAGTCTCACCGATAGAAGAAAGGATACCTGCACCGTATATCTTCAGTTGTCCCTCTTCTTTGATTAATCCAAATTCAATCGTATACCAATAAAGTCTTGCGATATATTCAATCACCATTTCATTGTCTAAATAACGAATTGCAACACTGGCCAGCGCTTCCAGAAACTTACTGATAACAGGGTCTGCTAACAATGGCACATGGCCAAATACATCATGGAACATATCCGGTTCTTCCAGATAATCCAATTGTTCCATCTTACGAAGCCAACATGTTGCACCAAACTCTTTTGAAGCCATGCGGTGAAAAAATATATCATTCGGTATCAGACCAGGTACGGCATAAATAGCCCATCCCGTAGCTTTTTTTAAACGTTTATTTACTTGCTTAAAATCTGGGATGGAGTCTGAAGTAAAACCCAACAAACTAACTCCATTACTAAAATGCGGAGAAGCAATAGAGTTTATAATATCCATCTGCCTCTTGTAAAGCATTGCCCAGATAGTATTTTCAGTGTTGGTATAATTCTCATATTGTTGTTCCGGATAATTAATCTCATGTAGTGTATTCATGTAGCAAGCGTTTTAATATTATTTCTGATATCTAATTTATTCAAGAAATTTTTATTTATTTTCTTGTTGTCAATTTACTCTGCCCAGCTCATTGTGTAATTTTCATTTTCTATATTCAATGCCTCTTCAGTCAACATCAATGGATGAAATGTATCAACCATAACAGCTAATTCTTTTGTTTCTTTCAAAGCAATACTTTTCTTTACAGCACCCGGATGAGGCCCATGTGGAATACCTGCAGGATGTAAAGTGATCATTCCTCTTGTAACATTTTTTCGGCTCATAAAATCACCATCAACATAATACAATAATTCGTCACTATCAATATTGCTATGGTTGTATGGTGCAGGAATTGCATTGGGATGATAATCATACAAGCGAGGTACAAAACTGCATACTACAAAATTGTTTGCTTCGAATGTTTGATGTACCGGTGGTGGTTGATGAACTCTTCCTGTAATGGGTTCAAAATCGTGAATGCTGAATGCATAAGGATAGCAGCAGCCATCCCAGCCTATTACATCAAAAGGATGATGTGCATAATGTAATCCGTATAAAACAGATTTCTTTTTTGTTTTAATTAAAAAATCACCTGCTTGATCATTTGTAACTAAATTTTTTGGTGTGCGGATATCTCTTTCGCAAAAAGGCGAATGCTCTAATAGTTGTCCGAATTTACTTATGTACTTTTTGGGATAACAAATAGGGCTGAATGATTCAACAATAAACAATCTGTTCTTCTCATCATCAAAATGAATTTGATAAATCGTTCCTCTTGGTATCATCACATAATCTCCGTAAACAAATTCAATTTCACCATACTGAGTAATCAGTTTGCCGCTTCCTTCATGCACAAAGATCATTTCATCTGCATCTGCATTCTTATAGAAATAATCAGTCATACTTTTTTGCGGTGCCGCTAAAACAATATGACAATCATTATTAACTAAAATAGCTTTTCTGCTTTGTAAAAAATCCTCTTCTGGTTTAATATTAAAACCTTCAAAACTGCGGTGTTGCAGCATTTTTTCTTCTGCAATTTTTGGTGCAATATTTATCGGGGCATCTGTTTTTATTATTTGTGTAGGTGGGTAGCAATGATAAAGCAGAGAATAATCATTACTGAAACCTTCAGTAGAGAATAGTTGCTCGGAATAAAGAGAACCGTCTTCCTTCTTAAACTGCGTATGTCTTTTGTGTGGTAATTGTCCAAGTTGTTGATAGTGTGGCATGTTTAGGCTTTTGTTTTGATAAAAATTTTGCTCTTGCTTCAAAGAGCGTTCCCCCCTTATATACTTTATGAAAATAACATTTATCCCTTCCCCTGCTGGAAAGAGAAAAAATTACAATGGGCGATCCTGAAGAGAACAAATTAAAAAAACTAAAAGAACTCAAATTAATTTGGTCCATGATATTCGTTGTACTGGCCAATATTATTGGACCTGGAGCTACAGCATACTGCAGCCAATTCTGTCTATGAGGTACAGCCATTTTATCTAAGTCAAGAAACATTCATTTTGTTTTTTAAGATACTGTAATCATTTTCTTTTACAATCGTATTTCTCAGTAACCCTAATTCATCAATTGTCATCTCTACTGTATCTCCTTCATTCAACCATTGTTGGATATAACTTGCATCTTTTAATTTTCCTGTACCATTAATTTCCAAAAAACAACCAGTGCCAACGGTACCGCTTCCGATAATATCGCCTGGATATAATGTTGCTCCATAAGAAGCCCGTTCAATGATCTCGGCGAAGGTCCAGTCCATATCACCCAGATTTCCTTCAGACACCTGCACACTATTTACAAAACATTTCATTTTCAAGTTCCATGATTTACCTATATGACCTTCTTTACAATGTATCACAAAAGGTTCAAGCTCATCTAAGGTTACTAAAAATGGCCCTGTTGCAGTGGCAAAATCTTTTCCTTTGGCGGGCCCGAGATTTAATAGCATTTCTTACATCTGTAATGTTCTAGCACTCATATCATTCATAATCATCAATCCAGCGATATATGAATCTGCCTCACTTGCACGTATATTTCTACCTTTTTTACTTATCACAATAGCAGCTTCCAGTTCAAAATCCAATTGCTTAAAATGGTCGGCCATGCAAGCAACCGGACCTGGTCCTTGAACAGAGCGGTGATTGGTAAAATAAAAAATGGGATATTGATCAAATT
The DNA here is from genome assembly GCA_903832075.1 of uncultured Chitinophagaceae bacterium. GTDB lineage: Bacteria > Bacteroidota > Bacteroidia > Chitinophagales > Chitinophagaceae > CAILAF01. The sequence continues at coordinate 354 of CAILAF010000487.1, read as the reverse complement.
CAGGGATCATTGGTAGACCTCTGTTACGTCTTGCTGCAGCCACATGTTGGCGAAATGCATAGCCATCGCGACAAGAACCCGGATTGGGTACAGGGGCAAGTATGTTTACTGTGCCTATTGGTTTACTGTGTTCAATACTTATTTTTCCTTCAGATATTTGCTTGTATTCTTCTACTAAAATCGGATAATAATGTTCCCATTGTTCAAGAAATAAATCCATAGTTGATGGTAGGGAAGGATGCAGATTTTTGAGATCATAAACCATCTCGTGATAGCACAAAGCTGCTGTGATGGCTCCTTGATTTGTATAAGATATTAATTTCATAGATTTCCTCTTAATGATTGCTCTCTTTC
>CAILAF010000486.1 GCA_903832075.1 uncultured Chitinophagaceae bacterium | reverse complement strand
GATCTATAAAATCAACTGTTACATGAAAATCTTTAAAGCGATCTTTAAATGTTTGATAGTGTTGATACGCCAAAATAGTTGTTGGAACCAAAACAGCAGCTTGCTTATTATCGCAGCAAGTTTTAAATGCAGCGCGAATAGCAATTTCTGTTTTACCAAAACCAACATCACCACAAACTAAACGATCCATTGGTGATGGAGATTCCATATCTTTTTTAACATCAGCTGTTGCTTTACTTTGATCGGGTGTGTCTTCATAAATAAAACTTGCTTCTAATTCTGTTTGCATATAATTATCGGGGGCATGCTGAAATCCTTGCTCTGCCTTACGTTGCGCATACAGCTTAATTAAATCAAAAGCAATTTCTTTTACTTTAGTTTTAGTTTTTTCTTTTAATTTATTCCAAACATCACTTCCTAATTTATTTATTTTAGGTATGGTTCCTTCTTTACCGGTGTATTTAGAAATTTTATGTAATGAATTTATATTTACATATAAAATATCGCTGTCTTTATAAATTATTCTAACAGCTTCCTGCATTTTTCCATTCACTTCTAATTTTTGTAAACCACTATATCTTCCAACACCGTGATCGATATGAGTTACAAAATCTCCTGGTTGCAAATCGCGAAGCATTTTTAATGTTAATGCTTTGTTTTTGCTGAATGCTTGTTTAACACTATACTTATGATAACGTTGAAATATCTGATGATCGGTGTAACAAATAATTTTTAAATCGTTATCAATAAAGCCTTCATGAATAGAAGTAGCGATTGGAACAAATTTTATTTCTGTATTCAAATCAGAAAAAATACTGTTCAATCTTTCTAATTGTCTGGCTTGTTCAGCAAAAATAAAAATGCTGAAACCTTTATCTTCATGGGCTTTCAGGTCTTTAATTAATAAATCAAAATTGCGATTGAATGAAGGTTGCGATTTAGTATTAAATTCAATTTCGAAATTGGCAAGATGTGATTTGTAACCAAATTCAACAATATGATTTGATTGAATTTGTAGTTCAATTGTTGCAGCCGAAACAAAATCATTTAAGGAAACTTCTTTTAAAATTTTTGTTTCGTCATCATCTTCTATTATCTGTTTGCTTTCATCTGTCATTCTTGTTAAGAACAATCCTAAATCTTCTTCCTGCACTTCAATTTTTTCTTTAATCACATCCCAATCTTTCAACCAAACAATTGTATTCTCCGGAAGAAATTCAAATAAAGTAACTTTTTCGCCGCTGTCAAATTGTGTTTCAACATTAGGAATAATTGAAACCTGTAATAATTTTCTTTCACTTAATTGAGTTTCCGGATCGAATATGCGAATACTGTCAACATCATTTCCAAATAATTCAACACGATAAGGTTTTTCATTTCCAAAAGAATAAATATCCAAGATGCCGCCACGCAATGCAAACTGGCCGGGTTCATAAACAAAATCAGTTCTCGTAAAACCATACATCACAAAGAGTTCCATTAAACTGTTTAAGTTAATGGTTTCGTTTGTTTTAATTTGAATGATATTGCTGCTAAGTGTTTTGGGTAAAACAACTTTTTCGAATAATGCTTCGGGATGAGTTACAATAATTTTTTTATTACCACCTGCTGAAAGTTTGGTTAACATTTCGGTTCGCAGCATTACATGCGAAGTGTTTAATAATCTAAAATTTTTTCTATTCTTAAATGATGAAGGGAAATAAAATAAATCTAATGCAGAAGTTAAATTTTCTAAAGTGTTATGAAAGTATGCTGCTTCTTCTGCATCATTCAAAACAATTAAATGATTTAGTTGAGTTGTGTTTTGATGAGTAAACACGGCACTTACAACAAACTCTGCACTGCTACCTTGTAAGTTTTTAAGAAAGATTTTTTGTTTATCGGCAAAAGAAAGCCTATCCGCCAATTGAAAAAGGCGGGTATCATTTTGATACTTATCCATCAACACACTTAAATTCATATCTACATTGCAAATATAAACTGCATTAATTGCTTTTCAGAAATCAATTTAAAAAACAGCCGAAGCGGTTTGCTTAATTACAACATGTGTAATATTATTCTCGGTTACTTTAGTGAGTGAAATATTATTATCTATATCAAATAAATTTGAGTAAAAAACATTATTCACTTTTATAAATAATGAATAAGAACCAACAGGTAAGGCAACAAAAAAATGCCCGGTACTATCGGATTCAACAGATGTGATAAGTTTTTTATTGATTGAACTATATGAAGCAGAATAGCCAATACGAACAACATCTCTAATATTGGTACTATCGTAAATATAAATAGTAGTGGCTATACCATTAGGTTTTGAAGTAATAGAATTAGGACTTGGCATTTGATTGCCGGAAATTTTATATACGTAACCATCAATTCCTTGCTT
>CAILAF010000485.1 GCA_903832075.1 uncultured Chitinophagaceae bacterium | reverse complement strand
ATATAAAACAAATTGTAATTCTTGCCAAATACAATTGTATTGCTATCCGGCGAAATGCTTGCCCACTGTGGCTTTCTCCTTTGTTTTTTATAATCAGTTAATTCAGTTAAAACTTGCGAATTCAAATTGTATTCAAAATAAAAAGTCTTTTTTTCTTTAACAGGAGGCGTGCTTTTTTTTGCAGTTGTATCTTTCTTTTCAATCTCAATAGAACTTTTCACTTCAAAATAAATAGTGTTCTCATCGCGAACAAATTTCATACTGTCTAATCCCAAATGTTTTGCTTCGAAAGGATCTTTTACAACTTTAGTAATTTCTGCCGCAAGTTTATCATTATCAAATAATTCTTTTTTCTCTCCTTTTACAGGATCAACAATAAACCATTTTTTTCCTTCGGTAGTTTCATACATATACCAAAAGCGATTTGATTTCTTTAACCAATGCGCATCTACATTAGTTGAGAAAATCATCTTCTCTAATTTTTTTGGAGAGAAACGTGCCGCTAATTGATAATTAGTTTTCGTTTGCAATGATTGTTGTGCATACAATGAAAATGTAAATGCAAAAAGAATACATAGAAGCAAAAATTTCCTCATAGCATTATAGTTTTAGAAAACGAAAAATACGTTGTAATTAACAAAAGCAAAAACCTTTGGTCATTTTTATACAAAGAAAATATCAGTTAGCCTATTAAGCATAATTAATGATTTGGCGTTTTACATTTCCATCATTAAAGAATTCAAACAAGGCATAAGCTGGCGCAAAACCTTTAAATGGACCGCCCCACCAATCGCCGCTTACAGCACCATTACAATAATACTGAATGCCAAAATATTCAACAGAATCCTGCAAATGAATATGCCCACTTAAACAACAAACAATATTCGAATAGTTTTTAAATAAATCTATCAAACGCCTGGAATCCACGTGCAGCAAGGCTCTTGAAATTTTCCAATCCCCATTTGGTTCATTCTTATCGACAAACATTGCAGAACAAAAAGAAACAATCGGAATATGTGAAACGATACAAATGTGTTTTGAAGAATCGGTTGTTTTTAATTCATTCTCTAACCATGCAAATTGCTCTTCATCAATTCTTGCAATATAACCACCATTATTTTCATGTGCACTGTCAAGAATAATAAACTTCCAGTTATTATATTCGAAACTATAAAAACGATTTTTCATTTTATGTTGTTTCAATACCCATTGTTTATCATACAATGGATCATTCTTTACTTCAAGTTCTGTCATTTGCCAACCCCATGCATCATGGTTCCCTATGCAATGATAAATGGGTAATTTATTTTCATCATTCAATACTTTATTCCAAACATCCCATTGTGCCTGAACTTTTTCTTTAGATGCTTTCAAGGCATCCATGATAGAGTCGCCGCCATTTATAATAAAATCAACTTTTGATTCTAATTGATTTACATGGCGAAATGCATTGCGCATTCCTGTTTCTGCAATGTCGGTTGGCTTAACATGTGTGTCTGATAAAAATCCCACACGAAAAGATGATGATTTTGTTTTAGCTGAAAAATCAAATGGGCTAAGCGTTACAGCCGTAGCTACCAATGATGAGTTTTGCAGAAATTTTCTTCTGTCCATAAAACTATTTTAGATACAAAGACATTTCGGTATGATATTTTTTTGCAGCCAATTTTGCTTCGCCAGCAAAATTTTCATCTGCATTTGCGTAAATAATAGCACGGCTGACATTTACTAACAAACCAATATCATCGTTCATTGCATATTTACTTATATCTTTCAAATTGCCACCTTGCGCACCAACCCCGGGCACCAATAAAAAATGTTGAGGAATTATTTTTCTGATATTTACAAATGCTTCTGCTTGCGTTGCACCAACAACAAACATCAAATTATCAATTGTTCCCCAGCTTGCAACTTTTTCCAACACTTTTTCATATAAAAATTTATCGCCGCTTTTTTGCAATTCAAAATCATTGGCGCCTTTATTAGAAGTCAATCCTAAAACAATAGTGAATTTATTTTCATATTCTAAAAACGGGCGAATGCTATCTTCTCCCATATAAGGAGCCACTGTAACTGCATCAAAAGGTAATGTTTCAAAAAAAGTTTTTGCATATTGCGCCGATGTATTGCCGATATCTCCACGCTTTGCATCAGCAATTGTAAAATGAGTTGAAGGAATATAATGCAAAGTTTTTTCCATTGCTTCCCAACCTTTCAATCCCTGTGATTCATAAAAAGCTGTATTGATTTTATAACTTACACAATGATCTTTTGTTGCATCTATGATTGCTTTATTGAATTGAAAAACCGCATCAGCATTGGATTGTAAGTGCTTCGGAATTTTAGTAATATCGGTATCCAATCCAACACATAAGTAAGATTTCTTTTCTTTGATTTGATGAATAAGTGTTTGTCTTTTCATTAAAACTCTTTATAAAAAATATTTTAAATCAATTATTTAAAAACATAAACAGCATAACCCCAAGGCTCGATATTCCATTTAGCGTTTGAAATTACTTCTTCCTTATTCATAAATACATTTTCAGCTTTTGCTAATAAAGATGTATCAGTAATTTGAACAGCTTGTTGCTTGTTACTTAAATTCAATATCACCAACACTTTATTATTTCCTTTTTCTCTCACATACGCATAAACAGCATCTTCATTTCCAACTTTTACTTTTTTGAAAGATGCATCAGCTGCTAAAGCAGGATTATTCTTTCTTAAATTCAAAAGAGTGGTATAAAATTTCTCTCTTGCAAAATTTTTGAAAATAATAGTATCCTTATCAAAGAAACGAATTGCTCTCAAAAAAGGTTCTTCTTGTCCGCTGTAAATCAACGGCACGCTACGTTTTACCGTGTGCACCAAAACAGCAAATGGTGCATGAACTGCGCCAGGCATTGTTTCATAATCAGCTTTGTTCCAACTATTTTCATCATGATTACTGGTAAAAAACATACGCAAAGTATTTGCAGGAAAAGTTGAATCTGTTCTGTTTAAAGCACTGTCCAATGCATTTGCTTTACGTTCTCCTTTTGCAATTTTTTTAAGCATAGCAAAATCATTCCAACTATATGTTGCATCAAAACCATCAGCATTTAATTCAGGTTTATCTCCTTCAGCCAACATAAAAACATTTTTTTCTTTACGTAAATCAGCAATACATTTTTTCCAAAAATCATCAGGTACATCACTTGCAACATCGCAACGAAATCCATCAATGTCAGTTTCTTTGATCCAATTTTTTAACTGATTAATCATTGTATCACGTAATTCAAGATTAGCATAATTTAATTTTCGGGTATCAGCCCAATCGGCCGCCATCATTGCTTTTCCGGTACTATCTTTCACATAAAAATCTGGATGCTTAGTTAACCAATAATGATCTGCACCCGTATGATTTGGCACCCAATCAATAATTACTTTCATTCCTTTTTCATGTGCATCTTTTACCAACGCTTTCCAATCATCCATTGTTCCATATTCCGGATTAATGGCCGTATAATCACTCACCGCATAATAACTTCCTAAACTTCCTTTTCTGTCTTTTTTGCTTATCGGATTAATGGGCATAAACCATAAAGTTTGAATGCCCATATTTTTTAAACGATCTAAATGTTTTTCAAATGCTTTGAATGTTCCTTCAGGAGTATATTGACGAACATTTACTTCATAAATATTTCCTTGCAAAATCCAGTCAGGATGACCTTTTGCAATATCACTCGAATCTTTTTTATCAGCAGAGTTTGCTCTGTTGTTGCAAGAAGAAAATAAAATAACCGCACAAAATAATGCAATACAAAAACGTTTTAATTTCATAACAAGCTGTTTTGAATGTTTAACTATTGTGTAAAATAAACGTATTTTAAAATATCCTCAACAAAATTAAAATCAACTTTATTTAACGTTTATGTTTACTCACCATCTCAATTTCAGTTTGTAACTTAAAAATTAAAAAACATTTTTTACTAAAAATATTCTCGGGCGGATAGTATAAACATTTTGAGAAAGATAATTTGCTGAAAGTGAAATTGCAGAAAACTGTTTTACATTGGCAATATTATCAATACCCAAACTTAAATCTGCTTTAATTGCATTTATCTTATACAAGAACGATGCATCTGCAAAAAAATAATTAGTTGTATTTAGCTTGTAAGTGCACCCCTCAAAAGGAACAACTCATAATTAAGAATTGTTCCTTTTATAATGGGAGATGTATTTTATCTTGAGAATAAATATAACTTCTAACTTGCTTTTGTATAGTTTCAAAACTAAAATCTATCTCTCTCACACTCTTAAGCGTGCAAGTACCTTTTTTTGAAATTATTTTTACAATTCCAAATCTGTTCCCTGAAAATTGTGGGAAAGGGGTAATTATTCTTTGATAAATGGAATCAATATAAAATCTAGTGCTATCTATTTTCTGGTACTTCAAACTCAAATCTTTTATAACAGATGAATCTATTATAGCAGTCTCTGCAATGGAATAAGTCCGATTGCTTATATCAAAAATTAAGCCTTTGTCTTTTACAAAAAACATCGAATCAATATGTTCTTTATCTAAAATTACTAAATTAGTAAAATCAACACTCGCTTGCTGTAATTGCCCAATTACTAAATAAAATAAACCATCTGTAATGACTTTATATCTTACAGTTATACTTGCAGGTACTTCAATTTGATTGGCATCAGTTTTAAGAACTCCAGATGCTTCTAATAAATATTCACATTCGAATACCTTAGGTTGATTTGCATTAATCGATGAATTGTGTATAAGTAATACTAATAATATAAATAATGTATTAATTCTCATTTGGTTGAATGGATGCTAAAAATAGTAATTACATTAATTAATTTATAACTTTAGTCAGTTGACTCCTCTAAATAGACAGTTAACTATTATTTATTTCATAAATAAAACTACTATCAAAATCGGCATCATTCAAAAGTTCATTTGCTACAGTTGATGTAGTTTGCCACACTGAATATGTAGCTACTTCTTGAAATACATCACCATCTGTTGAATAAATATCTACTGAACCAGAATCACAATTATTTACAAAATTACCATTTATTGGCAATGCTAAGTTTACTCCATTTCCTGTAATCGTAACTGTTCCATTAAATGAAAAATGAAATGGATTTAAAATACTATAACCTAAACTGCCATCAACTGTAATAGTATAGCCATTCGAAGTTTGGTATACATAATGAATTGGTCTCATGCAATTACTTTTCGCATAGCTCTCGAAATTCATTTTTGAAATCGTTGTTTTAGCTCCAGAAATTAACGACACAAATACTAGGAGAAGAAAAAATAATGCTTTTTTCATTTTTATAAAATTTAGTAATTAATAGGCTTCTTTAAGGCATCAACCTAATTTCCTTACCTGCAGGTCTTGTAAACCTACACAGTTTTAAAACCCGTAACTATAGGTTCTGGAACTCTATTTTTACATTTTTTAAATAATTTTATAAGTTCTGTAACCTATTGCCTATAATTATATTGTAGTATTGTAATAATTTAATACTTGCTGCCATGCCATTATTTGCAGTAGTAGATGATAATGAAAAACCATTGTATAAAAGCTGCAACGTATATTAACCATTTAGCTAACTGTAAAGTAATTGCTGCTATTGATGATGGGCATAAATTATTGCATTACCTGCATAACGAAAAAATATTACCCGATATAGTATTATTAGATGTAGAGATGCATGGATTAAACGGTGTTATTACTGCCGAGTATATGACCATGTTTTTTCCTTCAATAAAAATAATTGCTTTTTTTTATCAGCAGAGTTTGCTCGGTTGTTGCAAGAAGAAAATAAAATTGCAGCAAAAATAATGCAATAAAAAAATGTTTAAATTTCATAACTACCTAATTTGAATGTTTAACTATTGTATAAAATAAACGTATTTTAAAATATCTTCAACAAAATAAAAATCAACTTTATTTAACGTTTATCTTTATTTACCATCTCAATTTCAGTATGTAACTTAAAAATTAAAAAACATTTTTACTAAAAACATTCTCGGGCGAATAGTATAAATATTTTGAGAAAGATTATTTGCTGAAAGTGAAATTGTAGAAAACTGTTTTACATTGGCAATATTATCAATACCCAAACTTAAATCTGCTTTAATTGCATCTATCTTATACAAGAACGATGCATCTGCAAAAAAATAATTAGTTGTATTTAGCTGACTTTGTTGTATGCAAAAATATTCTCCTTTTAATTTGATGAAAAAAATATTATTCGGCAAAATATTAACTTCCATTTGTTGTTGTGATTGGGTAGTTATTTGATTTTGATTAACCAAATTTTGCGACGGAGTTATATTCTCACTTTTTGATGAACTGACAGTAACATTATAATCTGCATTAAGCCAACTGTTAATTTTAGAATGCAAACCAGCAGTTATATTTTCGTTAGTGTTTAAATAGTTTAATAAAATATTATTCTGTAATTGATTCCATTTTGTTTTTTCAAAAGATCCTTTCAGTGAAATGGTTGAATGAAGTGAAAAAATATATTTACTGATTCCACTAAATAACCTGAACGAATTTGTTGTGTTATTAAGTGGAATGGTTGTTTGCTTTTGAAGATTGCTGAAAAAAGTTGTTGTTGAAATTGAATTATTATTGGTAACACTATAAGAAGCAAGCACGTTAAAAAATAAAATTTTAATTGTTTTTCTAAAATTAAATCCAACACTTATGTTTTGTGTATTGCTTTCTATAAAAGGAATATTATTGGCATACAGCACTCTGTAATTTTTTAAAATATAGCCAGGAAAAATATCTTCAACAGTTCCAATTCGGTTTAAGTATTCATATCTCGCCGTTATAAAATTTTCTTGCCCTATTTGATATTTTATTCTGATAGAAGGATTAAAAAAGAAACGATTTAAGTTATTAGATTGATGTAATACAGTATCCCCGTAACTGAAAGATTGTAAATTATAAGGCAGCGACAATGAAAGTTGCGATCTGTCTGTAATCCAGTCATATTCTGCCTGTGCATAAACTTTATAATGTTGCCATTGCAAATGATTGGTAAAACTATCCGATACAATTGCAGAAGTATTATTTAATTGAGTGATTGATAATGACGATTGCAATTGTTGCCATTGCCCCGTCATTCCAAATTTGTATGTCTGTAACATATGTTTTGCAGGATGTCTGTAACTAATATAATTATTAGTAAAGTAAGTTGGCACTTTTGCATTTTGTGTAATACCTGCAAATGGATTATTATTATTAAAAACATCTGCATTAATACCTGGCTGTATTTGTAAAATTTCGGGTTTGGTTACATGATTAAAATATGAATAGACTTCTATAATATTTTTTCCATAAATAGTTTTAATAAAATTAAGTTCATTAGAATAATTATTTACTTTTTCAAATACGCTTTGAGATAAATTAGTTCCATTAGAAGTTAAGTTTGATGAACTTGGTTGGGTGTTAATGTCCATCACCATTGTATTATTTAAATAATGATTCTGTTTATTATCGTTAATATTTAATTGCACATATAAATTATTAAAATTGGTTGTGGTATTTTGTTGAGTAATATATTTTACGGTATCGTTTGGCAAATAATAAATGGAAGTGCTTTTAAAATCCTGTGTTTGAAAATCATTTAAGTAATAAATATTAGTTCTTAATTGTACCTCGTTTTTAGTTTTGAATAAGTTATTAGTATTTATAATTGCTGCATTATTAAATAAATATCGTTGTTTGCTAAGATTTGGATTACCCGATGCACTTATGCCTAACAAACTGTTAGGATCATCATTTTCTAATTGTCTTAAATAATCTGCAAGATTGT
>CAILAF010000484.1 GCA_903832075.1 uncultured Chitinophagaceae bacterium | reverse complement strand
CAATTGAAAATTATAATCGAAAGCATGTTTAGCATCTTTTTGATGAGGCTCATCAAATACAAGCTGCCATTGTGTTTCATCAATCACAGGAAATTGCGTATCGCCATCAATATTTGTATTAACACGCGTAATATAAATTTTATTTGCTTTTACAATTGACTGTTTATATATTTCACCACCGCCAATTACAAACAGTTCTTTATAATCTGATTGTTTGCAAAATTGAATTGCTTCTTCTAAAGAATGAACAACGGTTGCTCCATTTGCAACAAAATTTTTTTGATTGGTAATAATAATATTTACTCTTCCATTCAACGGTTTATTACCAAGCGATTCGAAAGTTTTTCTGCCCATCACAACAGGCGAAGCCCAAGTAGTGTTTTTAAAAAATTTAAAATCATTTGGCAAATGCCAAAGCAATTGATTGCTTTTACCAATCATATTATTATTAGATGCTGCAACAACAATGGATAGAATCATAATGCAATTTAAGATTTACAGTATACAATTTACGATATATGGTTTACAAAATATGATTAAGAAAATGAGCTTACATTTTCATATTAATAATTCACAAATCATATATTGCAATTCATAAATTGTAATTTGATTATACAGCTATTGGTGCTTTAATAGATGGATAGAACTGATAATTTTCTAACTGAAAATCTTCAAATGTAAAATCAAAAATATTTTTAACAGATGAATTCAATTGCAACGTTGGCAATGCATGCGGAATTCTTGTTAATTGCAAATTAGCTTGCTCAATATGGTTTTTATATAAATGCACATCGCCAAATGTGTGAACAAAATCTCCGTATTTTAAATCGCATACTTGTGCTATCATCATCGTTAATAAAGCGTAAGAAGCAATATTAAAAGGCACGCCTAAAAAAACATCGGCACTACGCTGATACAATTGACAACTTAATTTTCCATCAGCCACATAAAATTGAAATAAAGAATGACAAGGCATTAAAGCCATCTTGGGCAACTCTGCAACATTCCATGCACTTACAATCATTCTCCTACTATCCGGATTATTTTTTATTTGATTAATAACATCTGAAATCTGATCAATCGTTTCACCATTTGCACCAGCCCAACTTCGCCATTGTTTTCCATATACCGGACCCAAATCTCCATTTGCATTTGCCCATTCATTCCAAATACTTACACCATGTTCATTCAAATATTTAATATTTGTATCGCCTTTTAAAAACCAAAGTAATTCATAAATAATACTTTTTACATGTAATTTTTTGGTAGTAACTAAAGGAAAACCATCTTGCAAATTAAATCGCATTTGATAGCCAAAACAACTGATAGTACCGGTTCCGGTTCTATCAGTTTTAGAAACACCATTATCCAAAATATGTTGTAAAAGTTGATGATACTGCTGCATGCATGCAAGGTAAAGCACTTAACAAAAAAATAGAGAATAGATTTTATTGTGGGGATTAGCTGTTAATTAGTTGCAAATGTGTATACATAAAAAGTAGTGTCAAATCAAAAACCAATCGAAACACTTATTTAATAATATAAAATTCACTTATTAATTGTAGTAATCTTACTACTTTCTTTTACAGAATATAACTACTCCTTTTTCACATCTTCCCCTATCATCTTAACTTAAATATTGTAGGAACTTTGGGTTGTACTTGAAAAGTATCTTAACAATACTGAGTAAATCAAATCCAAATCCAATTATCACTTTAAATGAATTCCTATGACAAACTCAATCACATTCTCCAGAAACAAAGCATCAACATGCAAAAATGTTGATTGCAAAATTAGCAGCGATCATTATTTGATTTACAACTACAACAGCCATTACAAGTAACACAATTGAAACAACACTTATTTCAAGTTCATCGAATAAGGGTTGAAGTTCAATAGATCGCCTTCCTAAATCCTTATCAGTCTGAAGCATTGAAATGAGTAGTTAAAAACTGCTGTGCTTTAAGCTTTAGAAAAGTAAGCAGAACAAAATACAGTAATAATATGTTTCAACATATTATATTTAAAAATAATGCTTTAATGTTCAATAAATCCAACTCCAATGAAAAAGTATCTCCTCATATTAATTGCATTTGCACTTTATACTTTTTCAGCAAAAGCGCAAATTACAGAATCCAATTTTGGTATAACCCTTTGTGGTGCTGAGTTTGGCGAGAATAGTTTACCCGGCGTATTAAATACTAATTATACTTACCCAGTGGCAAGCGAAATAAATTATTTCGCATCTAAAGGAGCAAACATTATTCAATTACCATTTCGATGGGAAAGAATTCAAAGAACATTAGGTGGCCCGTTGGATGAAAGAGAGCTTTCATTGATAAAAAAATTTGTTGACGATTGTACCAAGAAAAATGTGATGGTGACTTTAGTAATGCAAAATTTTGCACGCTATAAAATAAACAATGTTGAATACATTATTGGCAGTCCGCAAGTTTCATTAGCCAGTTATAGAAATGTTTGGAAAAAAATTGCCTCCGTTTTTAAAGACAGCAAAAACATTTTCGCATTTAGTATAATGAGCGAACCAAATCACATGGAAAACTATTCTTGGTTTTATGCTGCACAACAAGCAATACTTGGCATTAGAGAAATTGATAGAACACATACCATATTAGTTGATGGAGATAATTATTCAGGACCTGAAACATGGGTTGAATATAATGACAGATTAAAGTATTTAGTTGATCCTGCCAATAACATGATGTTTAATGCTCATTGCTATTTCGATGAAGATCGTTCAGGTCATTATGTTAACACTTATGAAAACAGCGGTGCTACTGAAATGACAGGTGTAGAAAGAATTTCACACTTCGTTGAATGGTTACAGAAAAATGATAAAAAAGGATTTGTTGGCGAATTCGGTATTCCAAAAAATGATCGTCGATGGTTTGCAGTATTAGAAAATTTTCTTCAATACTTAATCCAAAATAATATGGGTGGATGCTATTGGGCTGCAGGTCCTTGGTGGAAAAATTATCCATTATCTATTGAACCTGCAAACAATGGAGATCAACCGCAAATGATAGTGTATGCAAAATATTTAGATAAAGTAAACAGGAACACCATTGCAATGAATACTAATAACACTTTAACTAATTCATATGCGAGAAATGAAAAAAGTATTGATCAAAAATGATTAAATATCATTTAAACTATATTTATATGAAAAAGAAATTGTTTTATATTATCGCAATAGCAGCAATTGCAGGTTCTTGTTCAAAAAGAATTGACAGTATTCCAAATACAATAAATACGAATGCAGCTTCAATCAACATAGTTACATTAGCTCAAAATATTGGAACCCCGTTTCAAGGAACAAATGTTGCATCGAATATTAATCCTTTGAATCCCGGTTTAGCACCATTAATTGTTTTTCATCCAAATACTATATCAGGTAATGAAGCTGTTATGATTGATAATGGATTACTTAATTCAAATACACCCATCGCTGCTTTTAGATTCGTTTCTGTGAATCTTGATAACAAAACCTATAAGATCATCACAATAAAAAATCCATCAACAGGTACTGTTATTAAAAATTCTTTAGGAAGAATATCAACTTATACTTTTGGAATGAATAAAAAATTATACGTTGCTACTGAAGGAAGTTATGGTGGTGGCGGGCATTTGATT
>CAILAF010000483.1 GCA_903832075.1 uncultured Chitinophagaceae bacterium | reverse complement strand
TTTTATCAAGCGTATAATCAATATTAAAATAAGTGATTGTAGAATCTTTATTGGATTTACTTTTCTTTATTTTATTCCAAATGATATTAACGTTCGTTTTGTTTTCCGGCAAGCTTAAACTTCGATTTAAAAGTGTCTCTTCTATTAATACCCACTTGTTATTTCTTAAGACTTCAAGAGTAATCCGATTTAAATAACCACTAACATCATAGATATACTGGTATTTATAGGTATCACTGATTCGGGATAATAATCTGCCAGTGATGTTATCATAGGCATAAACTAGTTTGTTGGAAGTTATTAACTTTCCTTTTGCATTATATTGATCCCATGTATCTGTAAGAGGATGTGCTTGTTTATCATAAGTAAAATTGTGAACCCATACTAAGCTTGTGGAGTCCCAATTCTTATGATTGAATGAATCAACAACTTGAGTAATTCTATAAACAGAATTAGATTTTTGTATTTGAGTGTGTCCAGCCGAAATGCTAAAACAAAATAGTAATACACTCACCTAATATGCTAATATTTTCTTCATAAAATGAATGCTTTGGTTTTACTAAAATACATTAAGTAAATTATACGATTATCATTTATCGGTTAGTTTAAGAATTATAAAGGTAAACGTGAAAGAATAATTCATCACTTGGCGCATGTCTACTCACATCAGTCATAAATTACTTGTTTCATAATTTAGATTAAGTAACAATAATGCACAGGTCAGAGACCTGCACAAGTTTCCGGCTTTTTTTATTCACTTATGCCATAAATAACAGAAATAATTTTATTCTTGCAGATTGCTTTAATAAATGATGCATGTATGAACAGAGAAATGAAATTTATGCAGGAAGCTATTAAGCTGGGTAAACAAGGAATGCAAAACAATGATGGCGGTCCTTTTGGTTGTGTAATTGTAAAAGGCGATACTATTGTTGGCAGAGGTTGGAATAAAGTAATTGCCACCAACGATCCTACTGCACATGCAGAAGTAACGGCTATTCGTGATGCATGTAAAAATGTACAAAGCTTTCAGTTAGAAGGTTGCGAAATTTATACTTCCTGCGAACCTTGCCCTATGTGTTTGGGTGCTATTTATTGGGCAAGACCATCGAAAGTGTATTATGGCAATACGCGGCAAGATGCCGCCAATATTGGTTTTGATGATTCATTGATTTATCATGAAATGACTTTACCATTGAATGAAAGAAAAATTGCCATTGAATGTTTGGGAAGAAATGAAGCCATTAAAATGTTTGAAGAATGGGTAGCTAAGAATGATAAAACATTGTATTAATTAAAAAGAATAATTTTTTTTATGAGTGATTTGATGACACAATTAAAAGAAACAGCAGCTTATATTCAATCGAAAGTAAATACAACTGCAAAAGTTGGAATAGTATTAGGAAGCGGTTTAGGAAACTTAGCCGATGTAATTAAAGTAGAACATGCCATTGCTTATACTGATATTCCGCATTTTCCGGTAAGCACAGTAAAAGGTCATGGTGGTAAATTATTATTTGGAGAATTAGGCGGAACAAAAGTAATTGTAATGAGCGGTCGTTTTCATTTTTATGAAGGATACGATGCAACACAAGTTGTATTTCCCATTCGTGTGATGAAATTATTAGGTGTAGAAACATTATTATTATCAAATGCAGCCGGTGCAGTAAATGCAAATTATAAAGTGGGCGATTTAATGATATTGAAAGATCATATCAGTTTCTTTACTGCCAATCCATTATTGGGAAAAAATGAAGAAGCTTTAGGAACTCGTTTTCCTGATATGAGTGAACCTTATAATCCTGAATTAATTAAAAAAGCATTGGCAATAGCTAAAGCCAATAATATTCTTGTTCATCAAGGAATTTATACTGCAGTAACGGGTCCAACTTTTGAAACACATGCAGAATATCAATTAATTAAAATTGTTGGAAGTGATGTTGTGGGAATGAGTACTGTTCAGGAAACCATTGCTGCTGTTCATTGCGGAATGAAAGTATTTGCGGTAAGTGTGATAACTGATATGGGTATTCGTGAACAGCATAATATTATTACACACGAAGAAGTTTTGCAGGCAGCAAAAGATGCAGAACCTAAATTAACTTTATTATTTACAGAATTAGCGAAAGTAGTATAGTTGAAAAAAGATGCGAAGCCATCTCTTTTATCACTTCATTCACAGCTTTACTGTTAATTTGCAGGATATTTTAATGGCATGAAGTTATTGGCAGAGAAATTTTTATGTTTAATGATGGTCTGTTTATTTGTAACAGTCATTCAATCTGCTGCACAAACCTCTACCGGAAATCAAAGTACTGAAAACATTATTCAATATGATAGTCAGGGCAGACCTGTAAGACCAACTAAAGGTGGTGATTCTTTACAACACAGAGATAGATATGCAGATTCAATAACAATTTATTATCGCTATTTCGATTCAACACGCACAAGAAAAATTGATTCTTCTATTAATGATTTTTCTAAAAGATTTCCTCAACCTTATACTTATGTTACGTTAGGAAATTTTGGAACAGCATCTCATTCATTATTATTCAATCCTTTAATGAAAGCAGGATGGGATGAAGGGTTTCATCAATTCGATTTGTATAACTATACTGTAGAAAATACGCGTTTCTTTCAAACAACAAGACCATATACTGAATTGGCATATGCTTTAGGTAATAATTCGGAACAGTTAGTTGATATTCTTCATACGCAAAACAAAAAAAGTAATTTCAATTTTTCTTTTGAATATAGATTTAGTAATGCACCCGGTCAGTTAAGAACGGATAATGCCAACTTAAATAATATGCGTTTTACCTGGCGTTATCAAACAATGAATAAAAGATATGAAGCGTATTTTATTTTTCTGAACAATAAAAATGTTTCTTCTGAAAATGGTGGATTAAAAGATGTGAAATATATTGATAGTATTCAATTAAGTGATCCTTATCAATTAGAAACCAGATTAGGTAATGCCGGTCCGGCATCGCGTAATCCTTTTACCAACACTACTATTACAACAGGAAATATTTATAAAGAAAATATTTTTCTTTATCGGCAACATTACGATTTAGGACAAAAAGATTCTATTGTAACTGATTCTGTTACCATTAAATTATTTTATCCAAGATTAAGATTGGAACATACTTTAACCATCAATACCAGTTCTTATAATTTCTTTGATTATTATGCAGATTCAACAGCATATAAAACGTATTTCAATTATAATTTGCCCGGTAATGCTACCAGTTATTATGATACGGTTAGTTTTAAAGATGCATGGACTAATATAATTAATGAGTTTAGTTTGATCTCTTATCCTGATAAACATAATTTGAGTCAGTTTGCAAAAGTGGGAGCAGGCTTGCAGAATTTAAAAGCAACTTTTAATGACAGTATAACAGACAGCTATTATAATTTGTATGTGTTAGGAGAATATCGAAACAGAACACGAAATAATATTTGGGATGTTGAAGCCAACGGAAAAATATATTTGAACGGATTTAATGCCGGCGATTATTCTGCTTTTATAAGTTTAAAAAGACAATTAAGTAAGAAGATCGGTTTCTTGCAATTAGGTGTTCAAAATGTGAACAGAACACCTTCTTTTATTTTTAATGCTAAAACAAGTTTTCCTGTTCAATTACATTCAAGTTTCAATAAAGAAAATATTATTCGTTTGTTTGCCAATTACGAAAATCCAAAAGCTGCATTTAAATTAAGCGGTGAATATTTTTTGGTAAACAATTATACTTATTTCGATAGCTTTTTTACGGCTAAACAATATGCACCTTTATACAATGTGTTACATGTAAGTGCAGAGAAAGTTTTTAAGTTATCTAAATATTTTAATTGGTATACAGAGATTCATTTACAACAAGCTACCGGTGGCGCTCCTGTTAGTCTGCCTTTTTTACTAACCCGTAACCGTATTGCATTTGAAGGAAATTTTTATACTAATTTATTTTTATCAACCGGATTGGAGTTTCGTTATTATTCTAATTATACTGCTGATAATTATTCGCCATTTACCGGACAATTCTTTTATCAAAACTCATTTACAACTTCAAATAAACCGGATGTAAATTTCTTTTTTCATTTTCGTATTAAAAGCTTTAAAGGATTTTTACGATTTGAGAATTTAAATACTTTATTAGGAACCGGAAAAGATAAATATAATTATACTGCTCCTTTATATCCATCTCAAACTGTTTGGTTACGATTTGGCGTTTGGTGGAGTTTTGTTAATTAAATTGCTAATCATCAAAAATTGATGATTGGTAAAAAAGCTGAATCATTATTTCTCTACCTTAGTGAACAAATAATTAATTTACATTTTAATAATAAAATTTCTAAAATGAAAACACAAATATTGTTAGCAGCTTTTTTATGTTTTGCAACAAGTTTATTTGCTCAAACATCTATCACAAAAGAAGAAGTTAAAGTTTCAGGAAATTGTAACAGTTGTAAAAAAAATATTGAAACAGCAGCAAAGGCAGCAGGAGCATTAACTGCAATTTGGAATAAAGACACTAAAATATTATTATTGAGTTTTGATGCTGCTAAAACATCAGATAAAAAGATACAAGAAAAAATTGCTTCAGTTGGATATGATACACAAGATGTAACAGCAACCGATGCGGCTTATGAAAAGTTAGATAATTGCTGTCAATATGAT
>CAILAF010000482.1 GCA_903832075.1 uncultured Chitinophagaceae bacterium | reverse complement strand
GTAATGAGTGAGGAAGCAGTATTTTTTTATAAATGTGATAATTATTATAATAAAGCAAGTGAACAAGGCATTATTTATAATGATAGCAATTTAAATATTGATTGGAAGATAAATGAATCAGAAGTTTTATTATCAGAAAAAGATAAAACACTTCCAACATTTCATCATATCAAAGACTCTCTTAACTTTAGTTTATGAAAGGCATCATATTAGCAGGTGGCAGCGGCACCAGATTATATCCCATCACAAAGGGAATCAGTAAACAATTGATGCCTATTTATGATAAACCGATGATTTATTATCCGCTTTCTGTTTTAATGTTAGCAGGCATTCACGAAATATTGATTATCACAACGCCCGAAGATGCTGATCAGTTTAAAAGATTATTGGGAGATGGAAATGAGATCGGTTGTCATTTTACTTTTGCAGCGCAAGAAGTGCCAAATGGATTGGCGCAAGCATTTGTGATTGGAGAAGAATTTATTGGTAACGATAAAGTTGCATTGGTTTTGGGTGATAATATTTTTTATGGATCGGGATTCAGTAAATTGGTTCAATCATTTAATGATATTGATGGTGCTGCTATTTTTGCTTATGAAGTGAATGATCCTGAAAGATATGGTGTGGTTGAGTTTGATAAGAATTTAAAAGCTATATCTATTGAAGAAAAGCCAACGCATCCTAAATCACATTATGCTGTTCCTGGTTTATATTTTTATGATAATGATGTAGTGAACATTGCAAAAAATATTGCACCATCACCACGCGGAGAATATGAAATTACTGATGTGAACAGAGTGTATTTAGAAAAAGGAAAATTAAAAGTTGGTGTAATGAATCGCGGAACTGCATGGTTAGATACCGGAACTTTTGATTCTTACAGTGATGCTTGTGAATTTGTTCGGGTCATTGAAAAAAGACAAAGCAGAAAAATTGGTTGTATTGAAGAAGTTGCTTATCGAATGGGTTTTATAAATCATACGCAATTACTTTCTCTCGCTGATAAATACGCTAAAAGCGGTTATGGCAATTACCTAAAAAGAATACGGTTATAATTTTTTTTCTTTTAATAAAATAAAAAGCTCATGAAATTTTCATGAGCTTTTTTTATGAATAATTTTTTATTGCGGTCTCGCCTAGAATCGAACCAGGATCTGGAGCTTCGGAAACTCTTATACTATCCATTGTACTACGAGACCAATGCGCAAATATATTGAATGAGCTTGTGAATGTTATCAGTTATCGTCAATAGTCTACAGTCAACCGTCTTTATAACAAATGCGGTTTAGCTTCTGTTAATCCGGCATTGGTTACAATTAAATAATCGGGTTTAAATTCTTTTAAATTATTTGCGCCGCTATAAGATAATGCCGAGCGTAATCCATCTTGCAATCCCTGCAATACAAATTTCACACCTCCTTTAAAAGGAATTACAGTTGACTCTCCTTCAACATTTCTTTGTTCTTTTCCATGTGCTGTTTTAGTTTCTAAAGATGCAGCACCCCGGTACCGTTTAAATAATCCATTATTTTTTTCAATGATTTGTCCGGGTGATTCTTTTGTTCCTGCAATTAAAGAACCTAACATAACAGTTTGAGAACCTAATGCCAATGCTTTTGCAATATCACCACTTGTTCTAATGCCTCCATCTGCCATCACCGGTAAAGTTGTAACGGCATTAATATCTTCCAAACAAGTAACATTCGGAACACCGAATCCGGTTTTTAATCTGGTAGTACATAAAGAACCGCCACCCACACCAACGCGTAAACCATCAGCTCCCCAATTCTCTAAATCCTTTGCAGCCTGCGCACTGGCTATGTTTCCTGCGATGATGTCAACATGTTTTGGTAAAACAGATTTTAATTTAGCAATGGCTTTTTGTACCAATTCATGATGACCGTGTGCAACATCAATCAAAATAATATTCACACCTGCATTTACTAATGCGATAGCTCTTTCTACAAAATCTTCGTTCACGCCAACTGCTGCCATAACAGGAATAGCAAATTCTTCTTTCCAATCATTTGAAAGTGTTGACCATTTTTTTTGTAAAATATTTTTTTTAATATAGTCAACAACTGTTTCTACTTCTTTGCATTCGTTTTCAATAGAAAGAAAACGATGAATGCATCCAACGCCTCCGGCTTCTGCCATTTTAATAGCCATTTTACTTTCACAAACCGTATCCATACAGGATGCAACAAAAGGCGCACACAAATAATAATGCTGAGAAACTTTTGTAAACAAACTGATATTTTTTCTTGAAATGACTTTTGAAAATGATGGCACTAATTGAATATCATCATAAGTATAAGCATGTCTTCTCATAAAATGTTTATTAAATTATTTTCCGAATGCAGCAATATTACTGCCGAATATTTTTACAGCAATGGCTAATAATATTACACCAAAAAATTTACGTACCGCTAATAATCCTGCTTTGCCTAATGCTTTCTCAATCCACTTCAAAGATTTTAAAACAATATAAATTACCACAAGATTGATGACAATGGCAATTAAGATTACAATCTCATCAAAATTTGCTTTCAGCGACATAACTGTTGTTAATGTTCCCGAACCGGCAATCAGCGGAAAAGCAATGGGAACAACCGTTCCAGAAGGTGAATCTTTATCGCTTTTAAAAATTTCATGACCTAATACCATTTCTAATCCCAATAAAAATAAAACTATAGAACCACCTACTGCAAATGAACGAATATCAACCCCCAACATTTTTAAAAATGGTTTTCCAGCAAACAAAAACAATATCATTAGCGCACCCGAAATAATGGTTGCTTTAAATTCCTGAATGATTCCTGATTTTGTTTTGATTGAAATTAATAACGGAATAGAACCTACCACATCAATTACTGCAAAGAGTGTAAAAGATACGGTTAGTAATTCATCGAAATTAAAATTCATACATACAGATTTATTACAAATGTAAAAACATCCTGCTGCAGACAGGATGTTTTTATGAACATACTTTAGTTTATTTGAAGATGATTATAAAAACTAAAAATCAAAAGTCTTTTTCCGTAACATCAAATATTGTTGTTGTAAAGTATGTAAGCAATTAATGCACAAACAATCAGTATATAAACTTTCAACATAAACACGTTCTTCGTAATTTAATTTTATTTGACTGCATTGACATTCTAATACATTCCCAACTTTGCATTCGAATAAAGCATTGCAACGCGGACAATTTTTGTTTTCGTGATTTGCCATTCGAGCTTTTATTGGTTTATTGGTTAGTTATTATACATTATAAACGAATGGTAATACCTGCATCCAATAAAAACGGAATGGAATTATATCCACTAACATCAAAGAATTTTTTATTGGTAATGTTTTGCATGTTCACAAAAAATTTTACTTTTTCATTCAATACATATTCAGCATAAGCGCCCAATAAAAAATAACTGTTTAATGAAACATCGGCTGTTTGATAGCCGCCAATATCATAACGCTTGCTTTCATATTTTCCATTTGCACTTATAAAAAATTGTTTAGAAAATTGATAACCAATATTGATATTGAAACTATTGCCGGGAACTCTTAATGCATAATTATAAGTAATCGTATCTTGATTGGTTGCTCTGTTTTGTGTAGTTACTTTTGGTATTAAGTAAGTATAATTAGCAGAAATATTTAATTGTTTTATTGGATGAATAGTTACTTCATATTCTAATCCGTTTACAATTTGTTTAACGTAATTAAAATAATTGTAAGTAATGTAATTATAATCAATACCATTATTTATATCTCTGTTAAAATAAACGAATCTTGAATTGATATTTCTTTTTTGCCATTGAACACCTGCTTCGTAATTAACAGATTTCTCAGGTTGCAATGTTTCATTCAAACTTAATTGATAAATACTCGGTGCTTTAAAACCTGTTGCAATGCTTCCGAATATTCTTACCTGATTATTTATTTTATAAGAAGGATTGAAAGTATAAGTATAATTTGTTCCATAACGGGAATGATCATTTATTCTTCCGCCAAATTCTACATTAAAATTTTTATAAGCATATAGAAATGATGCATATAAAGATGTTTGGTGAATGCTTGTATCGTTAAAAGAACTGTTGTACGGGCCCCAAATACTAAGCGATGAGTATTGATTATTCATGGAACCATACCTGTAATCAATTCCTGTTAATAAGCTGAAACCTTTGCCCAGATTAATGCTGGAGAATATCTCTGCAAACTGACCAGTGCCATTATAATTATTTAACGACCATGAAGTTGCACCAATAACGGAAGCATTATCATTATAGTTTCTGTTTAAAATATTATATTGATAATTTGCAGTTAAAGAAATTTTATTGTTTACAAAATGAATTCCAATTCCTGTTGTAAAATTTCTGTTATTGATGTTATAATTTTTTTCATCAGTGAATGGACCTGCATCAACACCTGCTTTATATTGACTGTATTGCGCAAATGTTCTTACCGATAAATTTTGATTGGCTTGATAAACAATGTTTGCGTTAGCAATATTTCCATCATATCCATCTTTATCAAAATTATTTTTTCCCGTACTGTCGTAGGCAGATGAAAATCCCTGCGAATTTATTTTTGCATAACGAGTTGTATAAATAAATTTTCCAATTTTTCCATACAGCTGCACATTGCCTTTATATGTTTCAAAACTGCCACCGCTTAATGTTGCTTTTACATTAACAGGTGTTGAAATATTATTTTTTACAGTGATGATATTAATTACGCCGGCAATGGCATCGCTTCCATATAAAGTTGATTGAGCACCTTTACATATTTCAATCCTTTCAACATCATTGATGGAAAATAAATTCAAATCAAATTCATTATTAATCATAGACGGGTCATTGATCGGAATTCCATCAATCAATATTAAAGTCCTGCCACTGGCTGCTCCGCGAACATAAATGGTTTGAACAGTTCCGGCATTATTTAATGCACCATTAATAGTAATACCGGCTTGCTCATTTAATAATTGCGATATTGTTTTGCCGTTACTTTTTTCAATTTGTTCTTTGGTAATAACAGTAATTACTTTTCCGGTAGTGCTTTGTTTCTGCAAAGTTTTATTAGCAGTTACAATTACCGGATCTAAGATGTTTTGTGGCGATGAATCTTTTTGTGCAAATAGAAAACAGCTGACAAACAGCGATGCATTAAGCAATAAAATTTTTTTGCTCATTGTTTTGAGTTTTTAATTTTTGAACAATGAGCTTTCAGGAAAATAAAAAAACGGAGAAATATAAATTGCCCTGCAGAGGCATTTTACATTCCATGCTTTTCACCCGAAAGCCGTGAATGATTTTGTTGCACTCGGCAGGTCTTCTGGCTTGTGATCTGTCTTAAAGCCTTCCCATTTCTTTTTTTGAAATAGTGGCAAAATTTTAAGATGTTTCCTTAAGCCCCTTTAGGGGTTTGGGGTTTCACTTACAGCTACGGGGATAGCTCCTGAATTTAACAGGATTCCCTTTTAATTCCGAACATTCGGAAACCAAACGCAGGGCAAAAATATTGTTTTGAAATTTTAAATGAAATCAACTTGTTCACGCAGTGGTGAAAAGTTTACACATCGCTTTCATCAAACGAAAGTTCTATCTTATGAATAGTAGGTTCTACTTTTCTACATTTTATCCCGGCTTTCTCCAACATCATTCTCGATGCAATAAAAATTTCTTTGGTTGCATATTTATCAGATAAGTAAACTATTTCCGTAATGCCAGATTGAATAATTGCTTTTGCACATTCGTTGCATGGAAACAATGCCGTATAAATTCTGCAGCCATGCAAATCCATTCCAATATTATTCAATATCGCATTTAATTCTGCGTGACAAACAAACGGATATTTTGTTTGCAATGATTCTCCTGTTTTGCCCCAAGGAAAATCATCATCGCTGCAACCAATAGGCAAACCATTATATCCTGCACCAACAATTTTATTTTTTGCATTCACAATGCATGCACCTACTTGCGTGCTGGGATCTTTACTGCGTTTAGCAGATAGTAATGCTACGCCCATAAAATATTCATCCCAGGTAATATAATTGTTTCGTTTGGTGGTTTGCATGTGATTGTTAATTTATAAAATTCAAGATAATAAATTGTTGGCAATAAAATTTATAATAAAAAATCTCAAGAAGAATGAAATTGGTTTGATATTTAAATTTCTTCAACTTCATCAAAAGCATTGAAGTCTATTAAGATTTCTTTCCTACATTTAATCTCTCACAATAATTTATGAAGGAAAAACAAAAATTAAATTTATTCAGTCTTACAATGATCGTTGTAAGTCTTGTAATCGGAATGGGCATTTTTAAAACACCGGCAACCATTGCTGCAAAGTCGGGAACAGAAACAATTTTTTTTACTGCATGGATCATTGGCGGTTTTATTGCATTGTGTGGTGCATTAACTTATGCAGAGATTGGTCAGCGTTTACCGGTTATTGGTGGCTATTATAAAATATTTTCGCATTGTTATCATCCTTCAGTTGGGTTTACTGTAAATGTTTTGATATTGGTTAGTAATGCTGCATCGCTTGCTGTGGTTGCATTAATCGGTGCCGATTATGTAAGTGATCTTTTATACGGTCAACCATCAGGAACATTTTTTAATGTGGCTGTTTCTGCAACTGCTGTTGCATTATTTTATGGAGTGAATTTATTGGGATTAAAAACAAGCAGTCGCACACAAAATTTTTTAACGGTTGTAAAAATTGCTTTGATATTATTATTGATTTCTACTTTTTTTACCGGATTAAGAGTTGCACCGCATGGTTATAATGACGGTAATATTTATAAATATGACGGAAGCAATGCAGCATTATTATTGATATTAAGTTTGGTGGCTGTTTCATTTACTTATGGAGGGTATCAACAAACTATCAATTTTGGAGGCGAAATAAAATCTTCTGCTACCATGCAACGTGGTGTGGTGATTGGAATTTTAATTGTATTGTTTTTATATCTATCAATCAATTATACTTATGTAAAAGTGATTGGTTTTGATCAAATGAAAAATGCGAATGCTATTGGTGCATTGTTGTGTGAAGCATGGTTTGGAAAAGCCGGTGCCAAAGTGTTTGATCTGTGCATGGTATTAAGTGTATTAGCTTATGTGAATGTAATTTTATTAAGCAATCCGCGAGTAATGTTTGCGATGAGTGAAGATAAATTATTACCAAAAATTTTTCAATATCGTCATCCAAAAACAGATGCATTGGTGCCGGGATTAACGGTGTATGCATTAATGACCATCATCGTTACATTTTTTGGTCAGGGCGTTGACAATGTTTTAAGCTTCAGTATTTTTTTAGATTGTATTGGTATGAGCACATCGGCAGCAACATTATTTATTCTTCGGAAAAGAAAACAAGGAGATGATTCTGTAACAGGACCGATCAAAAAAATAATGCCAATATTTACTGCAATATTTGTTGCTTCTTATAGTTTAGTTGCTGTTGCTGTTGTTATTGATAAACCCAAAGCTGCTTTAACTGCGGTATGTTTATTAGTGTTTTTTGTGTTGGTATACTTTTTAGTATATCATGGCAAACATGAAAAAATACATTCTTAAAATTTGATAGCATGTTTAATAAATTAAGAACAGTAATTTATCATGTGAATGATTTGCAAAATGCAAAAGCATGGTATTCACAATTAACCGGCATCAAACCTTATTTTGATGAAGTGTTTTATGTTGGGTTTGATATAAATGGTTGTGAGTTGGGATTAGATCCTGATACTACAAATATTCAATCTGGAAATAATGCGGTAGCTTATTGGAGTATAGATGATATACATATTGCAATTGAAAAAGCAATTGCTATTGGCGCAACAGTTGTATCGCCTATTCAAAATGTTGGCGGAACTATTGAAGTGGCTATTATTAAAGATCCTTTTGGTAATCATATCGGTTTAATAACCGGAGCATAAAAATTAAAAAAATGGACATATCATATATCCTTAATGAATACGCAGAAGACAGAGAAAATTATTTTCGTTCCATTGCTCCGCCCATCATTCAAACATCCAATTTCGCTTTAAGAAAGTGCATTATATGAAAGTTTAATCATCCCAAAATGTTCGGGGTACAAAAAAAATGACTTTGATATATTGAATAAAGAACACAGAATATTCAGGCTTTATGAAGGGTTGGCGGATGACGATTACGTAATTGCCGACCTCTCTCAAGCATTTGATACCATTAAAAATGCTGTTTAACAGGGGGTTTTTTCCGCTCGTCTATTTTTTTAATATGTTAGATTGATTCCATTATTTTTGTTAAATGATGAAGAATCTTATAACAATTATTATTTGTACAATTTTTTTTCAATCAGTTGCACAAAGCCAAACAGAAAAATGGGATTTACGTAAACTGATTGATTACGCAACTAAAAATAATATTTCAGTTAAGCAGGCCGATGTGCAAGCTCGTTTAGTTGCATTGCAATTAAAACAAGCGCAATTATATCAATTACCAACAGCAAGTTTTAGTACCAATTTAGGTCCGCAGTTTGGTCGCTCTATTAATCCAACTACTAATTTGTATACGAATACAGAATTGTTTTCACAGAGTTATGGCGTAAGTGGTAATGCACAGGTATATAATTGGGGAAGATTAAAAAATAATATTGCTGCTTCAGAATTTAGTGCTAAAGCAGCTTTGGTTGATATTGAAAGAGCGGCTAATGATATTTCATTAAATGTGGCCACTTATTATTTGCAGGTATTAGCTTCTAAAGAGCAGATCAATATAAATGAAGTGCAAATTGCGCAACGACTTACACAAATTGATGTAACAAAAAAACAAGTGGCAGCAGAAACAGTTCCGATGTTGAATTTAATTTCATTGGAAGCACAATTGGCAACAGATAGCAGTAATTTAATCAGCAGTAAAACAACATTCGATCAAAATGTTTTATTGTTGAAAGCAATGTTGAATTTAGATGCAGCTTTACCTTTTGAAGTAGAAACACCTTCAGTAGAAAAAATACCAATAGAAAGTTTTGCTGATTTGCAGCCCGAAGTAGTCTATCAATTAGCATTGGGCAATCAACCATTACAAAAAGAAAATGATCTTAAAATTAAAGCAGCTGAAAAAAATGTTTTGGTAAATAAAGCTTCTTTGTATCCATCTATTTATGGCAGTTATTCTTTGAACTCAACTTATAATAATAAATCAACCGATATTTTAGGAAATAAAATTTCTTATTTAGATCAGGTAAATCAAAACTTTCGTCAAAGTTTAGGTTTGGGCATTTCAGTTCCCATCTTTAATAATGGTACAAGTAGAATTGCTTTTGAACAATCTAAACTCAATTTAAAAAACACTTTATTAACTAAAGAACAAGCCGACCAAACTTTAAAACAAAATATTTATACTGCGTATACAAATGCCGTGAATGCATTAGAAAAATTAAATGCTGCAAAAAAGAATGTTGAAAGCGCCCAAAAAGTATATGATTTTTCTTTTAGAAGATATGAAATAGGATTGTTGGGTACATTGGATTTGATCACCAATCAAAATAATTTAGAAACAGCCAAACTGCAAATGGTAGCAAGTCAGTATGATTATGTTTTTAAAATGAAACTATTAGAATTTTATAAAGGTCAAGGTTTAAAATTGTAAAAATTATTTGTCATAATTTGAAAATGTATTTATGAATAAAACACTCATTTGGATTATTGTTGGATTAGTAGTTGTAATTGTTGCGCTGGTTGGTTTAAAAAAAGCCGGCGTCATTGGTAAAGATGAAGGCATTAAAGTAACGACTGAAAAAGCAGCGAAAAGAACAATAATAGAAACTGTTACTGCCAGTGGTAAAGTATATCCTGAAATAGAAGTAAAAATTAGTCCGGATATCAGCGGAGAAATTGTTGAATTGAATGTTGATGAAGCGGATAGTGTAAAGAAAGGACAAGTAGTAGCTAAAATTTATCCTGATATTTATTTATCACAAAGAGATCAGGCTGCCGCAATGGTAGCGCAAAATCAGGCACAGGTAGATAATGGCAATGCACAATTAGCTTCATTAAAAGCTACACTCGATCAAACTTCAGCACAATATGATCGTGAAAAGAAATTATTAGCCGATAAAATTATTTCCCGTTTAGAATTTGATCAGGCAGAACAAGCGTATAAATCTGCATTGGCAAATTATAATGCTGCACAACAAACAATTAAAGCAAGTCAGGCCGGTGTAAAAAGTGCAATGGCAAATTTAACAAGTGCGGCAAAAAATGTTGATAAAACAGTGATCACTTCACCCATGAATGGCGTGGTTAGTTTAATGAATGTAAAAAAAGGCGAACGTGTTGCCGGTAATAGTTTTAATGTGGGTACCGAAATGATGCGTGTTGCAGATATGAACAGCATTGTTGCACAAGTTGATGTTGGTGAAAATGATATTCCAAAAGTAAAAATTGGTGATACTGCTGTGTTGGAAATAGATGCATATACAAACAGAAAATTTAAAGGTCTCGTTTTTAAAATTGCCAATCCTCAAACTTCTGCAAGTTCAACAACATCCAGTACTGATGTAACAAATTATAAAGTGCATATTCGTTTGTTGCTGGATAGTTATAAAGATTTAATTGTAAAAGGACATTTTCCTTTTCGCCCGGGAATGAGTGCTACTGCAGATATTCAAACACGAACAGAAAAAGATGTATTGAGTGTTGCATTGAATGCAGTAACCATTCGCGATAAAAAGAATGTAAAAAAAGAAAATAAAGACAATACAAAACCGGCTGATAATAAGGGCTCTACTAATAACGACAATCAACAAAAATCTACTTCTGCTGATGATGTAGATGAAGTGGTTTTTGTTTTACAAAAAGATGGAACAGTAAAAAGTTTTAAAGTAAAAACAGATATTCAGGATTTGAATTACATCAGAATTTTAGACGGATTAAAAGATGGAGATGAAGTAATAACCGGGCCATATTCAACAGTTAGTAAAACTTTGAAAGATGGTGATAAGGTTACAGTGAATAATGATAAGGATAAAGACAAAACAACCGATACAAAGAAACCATAAAATAAAAAGGGAAGCACATTGCTTCCCTTTTTTATTTAATAGAATAGTTTAGTAATGATTAGTAATTATTTTTATGCAGCATGATTTTCTAATCTTGCAACTTTAGCAATACCATGTTGCAAAGCAAACAACATTAAACCTTCACGACTATTGATTTTTAGTTTTTCTTTTAAATGTTTTTGATAATTATAAACAGAATCGCTAGCTACAAATAATAAACTCGCAATTTGCTCATAACTTAATCCACTGCCGCAATACATTAAAAACAATTTTTCTTTTTCTGTTAATACAATTGTTTCTATTGATTGATTATTATTTTCTTTGGTTGTAAAATGAAATTCATTTAAATCAAAAGATTCATCTATATAAATATTACCTGCGTAAATAGTATGCAGCGCTTTTTGCAAATAAATACCAATATTATTTTTTGATACATAGCCTTTCGCACCTGCTTCTATCATGTCTGTAACAACAGTTTGATTACAGTACAAAGAAAGCCCGATAACTTTTAGCCAAGGATACAATACTTGTAAACAATGCGTAACAGCAATGCCATCCATTAAAGGCATATTAATATCCATTACAACAACATCGGGCAATTTTTTGGTTTTATTAAGTTGCTGCAATAACTCGTAACCATTGGCAGCTTCCATAACAACAGAACAATTTGCAATGTTGTTGATGAAATTTTTAATACCTCGCCTCATTTCCAAATGGTCTTCTGCCAATGCTATAGTAAGCATGATGATCAGGATTTTAAAGAATTACCGATTGCTG
Source organism: uncultured Chitinophagaceae bacterium (assembly GCA_903832075.1). GTDB lineage: Bacteria > Bacteroidota > Bacteroidia > Chitinophagales > Chitinophagaceae > CAILAF01. Next base: position 15,407 of record CAILAF010000482.1, on the reverse strand, counting down.
AACACACCCAATAATAAACTATTTTTTTTATATAACAAAACCAGTTTTCTGGTTTTTATGTAAAAGTAATTGTTAATAGGTTTATGAAATATTTAAAAAAGTTTGCTTAAGAAGAAAACTATCTATCATTAAAATACTTTTTATCATAAAATTTTGAGAAAATGAAAAAGATTATAATACCAACACTACTCGCAATCTCTTTATTAATGCTACATTCATGCAGCAAAATTGTTTCTGAAAATACATCTATTGTGCAAACAACAACACAAAATATTCGTTTGGATTCAAACACAATAACATTATCAGATGCAACAAAACTTGCGCAGCTATTTTTACAATCAAAAAACAAAAATCTTACAATCACTATTAAGGATGCACAAACTATTGTAAAAAATGGCATCCCCTATTTTCATGTTATTAATGCAAATAAAGGTTTTGTAATAGTTTCGCCCGATTCGCTGTACAGCCCATTATTAGCATACGACAGTATTAATAATTTTTCGTTTGCAAATAAAAATTTAAATCCGGGATTGGTAAACTGGTTTAATAAGCATGCGCACGAAATGGATTTTGTAAGAAATACTAAAACTACTTACACCGATTCAATAGGTAAAACAAATAAAATATTATGGCGTATTTTTGGTGGTGCTGTTAAACAGGTGTACAGTATGCCAATACACAATAACCCTATTGTTGTGCATACGGGCCAAGTAAACACATTGGTTCTACCGCCAACGCTTATATCTACGCTACCGGCGTATAATTATGTAAATACAACGGTTGGTCCTTTATGTGCAACACAGTGGGGACAATGGTCCCCCTATAACCAGTTTTGTCCTGTTGTTAATGGAACTCAAGCACCCACAGGCTGTGTGCCAACAGCTATGGCTCAAATAATGTATTACTGGGGGAAACCTTCTTCTTATCTACCAAGTTTTGGTATTGCTCCCCATGTTTATAACTGGAACACAATGGCATTGAAAGTAGATGATTCAAACTCAAACACTGATCCTACTCAGCATCCTGAATATTATACAGGAATAGCAACCCTTATGTCTGATATTGGATCCAGTTTTATATTCTATCCCTATTTACAATTCGCAAGTTATGGTACTCTTGAAACTAGTGCTGACGATGGTAATTGCCCTGGTATTTTTAACTTATTCGGGTACTCTGGGGTGGAACGAACCACAAGTATAGTTGGTCAGGTTTTATCTGGTAACGATATGAATGGCATTTGCTATAATGATTTTTTAATTAATGAAATCCAAAATAACAATCGTCCTTGTATGATTGGTAGCTATCCTAGCAGGGATGAAACTGTTATATTTTGGATAGACATATTTAACCCAAGCGGTGATGCACATGAATGGGTTTGTGATGGCAGTAATGTTTCAACTTACTATTCAGGTTATATCAATACCTATAAAGACTTTTGGGGGAATATTACAACACAAACTATTTACACTTCATCAGCAACAATCTCATTGCTTCACATGAATTGGGGGTGGGATGGAAAAGATTATTATCTTAATATTTTACCCAATAATGGGTGGTATGATTGTAGTGTGAATTATACACAAGCATCTTCTGTTAGTCCTAATTTTCAGTATTTTCAAACAATTGTCTATAATATTCACCTATGAAAAATATAATTTCAATAATAATTGTAATTACTTTACTATCTTCTTTTTTTCAGAGCTGTTCAAGAAAAGCTGGTTGTAATAGTGGAATGCCAAGAGTTCTTGTTCGTTATGTTGATAAAAATGGGAATGACTTATTTACTAATGGACAAAATGGATATAATATGGATAGCACATATTTTAAAGATGTTTATGGAAATTTTATTTCCAATGCTACAAGCTATTTTGTTGGCTGGGCTTCAAGTACTATGTTATTAGGTCCATATAATAATAGTGCAAGTAATCAATACAGCACTATTGTAGTTCATTTAAAAACTGGGATTGATGATACTTTGAAGAGACATTTAACTGCAGGAGGATGTACACAGTTAGACTCAATATGGTATAATGGTCAGCTAAAAAAAATTGGAGATCAAGTGATTAATGGTGTAACTAACCCAGATTTGTATACAACACAATTTGAGGTAGTGCATTAAATATTTAGTTTATCTAGTCAAAAGTAAAACCATAGTTATCACGGCTAGTAGAATTCGGTAGCAACATATTCATTATTGCATATGAATTGGGGTTGGCATGAAGTAAATGGTTTCCCCGATTTTATTGGATGGTATGCTACAAATAATTGGACAACAGCGGGTGGAAATTTTAATCCATCATCTTACCAAAGTATGATTGCCGAAATTCATATACCGCCTTATGTTGAGTAAGAATTAATAAACTTCTATGAAAAATAATACAACGATTTTCTTAACGAGTATTTTTATATTGTTATTATTTGTAACCGGATGTAATAAAAAACCATATGTTCCTCCAGTTCCATATCCAGATATGACTCCTTTTGTTATTAATATCGAAATAACAAAAAATGGGAATATCCTTCCGGATAGTATATTAAAACAAATAAAAATTAGTTATAATGCTTCTGGAGCAAAAAATTACCTTGTTGATTTTGGAATGGGAAAGCTTTATACTGATACTACTAAATCAGTAACAGGGTCTTTTGAGGCTTACTTATTGAGTTCAACTACTAATCGTCCCGACTCTTTGAGTTTTCCTTCCACACCGGGTAATTTTATAACCAATATGATCCCTGTTAAGGTACCCCCATCCCCTGTTACTGATTATTATATAGAATATCCTAACGGCCTAAAAACTGATACCTTGTATTTGGTTACCAATATTCAAAATGGCACGCAAGCTATGGCAAGTAGTTGTTCCTGTACTTATCCACCGCCTAAACAAATTATGTTTAATGGAATTAATGCAATTTTAGATACTGCATTAACTTTAAAAGCAGGTGGCTGTATTAATTGCAATGCTAATATTTATTTATTAAAGAAATAAAAAATTGTATTTAATTTTTTTTAGAGATTTTACGCAAACCAACCAAACAAATCATTCAGCAATAAATTATTTTTTCCGCTTTGTTTATAACAACAGAACAATTTGCAATGTTGTTGATGAAATTTTTAATACCTCGCCTCATTTCCAAATGGTCTTCTGCCAATGCTATTGAAAGCATGATGATCAGGATTTTAAAGAATTACCGATTGCTGAACGTACCCAATATAAACTATTTTTTTTATAAAACAAAACCAGTTTTCTGGTCTTGTTAAGAGAGTGGATGAAGTTACGTTTGTAACTTAAAACTTTTATTATGAAGAGATACAATTTTATATTTATTGCTATTCCCTTTTTCTTGTTTACTTCTTGCTCAAAAAACGTTACTTACGAAAGCGAATTAGTACAAAATATAAAGACGATTTCAGCGTCTTATGGTTTTACCATTGCAAAAATTGATGAAACTCAACTTAAGAATGTAACATATGCAGATATTAATAGCCTATTTCTTTGCGATAAACTGAAACAGTTATTATATCTGAATGGAAAGTCAAGCGACTTTAATTTATTATCAGTAAAAATTGAAAACGATATTTCAAATAATAAATTAATGAATTTTGGGCTATTGAAATTTTTTATTGCATCAAATAAAAAATATGGTTCCGGCATTACAAGACAGCAAATAATAAATGATATAATTCAGAATTATAGAATACAAGCTGTTAATGCTTCAACTGGAAATAATAAATTTAGTTCATCTGGTATTGGTGTAATGGATGATTTGGGCACTGTAGAAGTAACAGGTTATATTCCTTGGTCAGGAATCAGTGCATATGACTGGCAGAATTTTCTTGATGATATAAGTGCTGCTTATATTAATCCTGATGGAAATTTCGGCGGAGGTTACTCGGGAAGTGGTAGTCGTACATTAGGGTATTTTCAAGGTAATGCAACTGTCTCACCTAATGGTTATGGCAATACAGTAACAATTAATGATAATCAATCTTTTATATTTGGATGGGCTACCATAAAATTTCAAACGGATGCAGGATGTAGTCTTATTAATGGTACACAACAAATAACTATTACTGGTATAACATTAGGAGGTTGGACTCAAGACCCTGTTCAAACCCCTGGAGAGTATAATAGTGGAACAGTAGAAACCTTTAGCATTGGAGGAACTTTTACATTTGGAATTTCCCCTTTATCTTACACTTATCACGCTACTGCTTATATTACCCTGAATTTAGTATCACCATCATCTCTAAATCAATACCCAGTTACTGTAACTTGGGAAACTCCATAATGCTGTAAAATAAGATTATGAAGCAAAATATATTAATTTTATAAAAAACCAAACTTATGAAATTTAAAAAAATACTTAAGTACTCTCTACTTTCATTAATATCCATATATATTCTCTTTGTAGGATTTCTTTATTTTCAACCATTTTTTATAGGAGAAAAAGGACATGATGCATTAAGAAGTTCTCTTATAAACTCAATGGATGGCAATCAAGGATATTTAAAGCAATTTAAAAAGAGTTCTTATTATGAACGTTTTATGAAAACTAAGACCGCAGATTCAATATTATATTATTACAGAGAATTTGATAAATTTTATAAAAAACAAGTTGTAAAAAAATAATTAGAGAATCTTTAGATACAAATTATATAAATACCGATGTAAATTATAGGAGTTATAAATTTTAAAAAGCACAAAGAGAGAAGAACAATAAAGTGTTTTCTCTCTTTGTTGAAATAGCTTATTTGTAAATCAATTCTACATAATCATAAACAATTAAATTCAATCACGCAAACCAACCAAACAAATCGTTCAACAATAAATTGTTTTTTTGTTCGGCATTTAAATCTTTCAAAATTATACCTTCACTCATTTGTATTAACCGGTTGCCATATAAGTGTGCTTCTTTTAAATTATGTGTAATTAAAATGGCAGTAAGTTGATATTCTTTAATTAACCAATCGGCAGTTTGTAAAATTATGTTGGCGCTTCGCGGGTCTAATGCAGCAGTTGGTTCATCCAATAATAAAATTTTTGTTTCATCCATTACACTCATTAATAAAGTTAATGCTTGCCGTTGCCCGCCCGATAAGGTTCCCATGGGTTGTTCTATTTTATTTTCTAATCCCATTTTTAATAAAGCAATTTTTTCTTTCACTTTATTTTTAAACTGTGTATTGATACCGATAGATAATTTTTTTGTTTGTGTGCGCAATGCAGCTAATCTAAAATTATCAATGACAGATAAATCGGGCGCAGTGCCGCTTAACGGATTTTGAAAAACCCGGGCAATCCATTTGCTTCTTTTGTATTCGGGTAATGATGTTACATCAATATCATTAATTAAAATTTTTCCATCACTGCAAGTTTCAGCACCGGCAATCATATTTAATAAAGTTGTTTTACCCGAACCGTTCGATCCAACAATAACTAAAAATTCTTTTTTATCAATGGTTAATGAAACATTATTCAAAGCCTTTACTTCATTGGCTTTGCCGCTGTTAAATGTTTTATGAATATGTTGCATTTCAATCATAAGAATTCATATTTCTTTTGTCATTCTGAGCGGAGCGAAGAATCTCAATAATAAAAATTAGATGTTTCGCTTCGCTCAACATGACATTTATTTTTCTTTTTTCAATCTTGGAATACTAACAATTAATAAAACAAATAGCGCCGTTATTAATTTTAATAAATTAGGATCAACACCAATAGATAAAGTAAATGCCAATACTAATTGAAAAATAATACTGCCGCTTATTACTAAAATTAATTGCAATAAAATTTTTCGTACACCCAACCAATTAATTAATGCATCGGCAATTAAAACAGAACCTAATCCGGTAATAACAATACCGATTCCCATATTAATGTCAGTAAAGTTTTGATATTGCGCCACCAAATAACCGCTTAATGCAGTTAATGAATTTGCCAATGCTAATCCGATAATTTTTATTTTATTGTTGTTGATGCCTAATGCTCTTGTCATGCCGGCACTGTTTCCAACGGCACGCATGGCAATACCAAAATCTGTTTGCAATAAATAAGATATTGCAGAAGAAATGATGCTGATAAAAATAATCCCGGTAATTAAATTATTGATGAGTTCATTTTTAAAAAGATGAAAAGAAGTAAAAACAGAATCAACATTTAATAACGGAACATTAGAACGACCTAATAATGTTAAGTTGATGGAATACAAAGCTGTCATAACTAAAATACCGGCAAGCAATGCATCAATTTTTAATTTGGTATGAATGATTCCGGTTAAGGCACCGCAAGCTGCACCACATAACATTGTTGCAGGAATGATAAAATAAACTGGATAATGATGAGTTAATAAAATGGCGGTGATAACTGCGCCGCAAGTATAACTTCCATCGGTGGTAATGTCAGGTATATTGAAAATTTTCATCGTGATAAAAATTCCCAACGACATTGCCGATAAGCAAAGTCCTAACATGATGGCGGTGATAAAAAATTCCATGATTATTTTATTTCTTCAAAACCTTGCGGTACAATAATATTAAATTGTTGAGCAACTTTTGCATTAAAAACACGCTTACGAATTTTTACCATTTCCCAATGAATAGTTTCTGTGCTGTTTGTTTTTAAAAATTGTGCAGCTTGTTCTCCACTTTGATAACCCCATTGATACATATCGGCACCATAAGCAGCAACAGCACCTCTTGCAACCAATCCTGCTTCGCTTGTGAAGACAGGCACTTTAGCATTGTTACAAGATTTAATAATTGTTTCGAAAGATGCAAAAACAGTATTATCCGGATTTGCAAAAAATGCATCAATGTTTTTTGTCAGCAATGATTGCGTAACCAATTGAACATCGGCAGAATTATTTACCGGTAGAAAAACTAAATTAATATTTAATTGTGTTGCTAATAATTTTATTCTGTTCAATGCATCAACAGATTGTGGTTCGGATTGATTGTAAATCATTCCAACTTTTAATTGTGCAGATTTTGGTTTTATCATTTTTGGAATTAAAGAAAAAGAGGTGTCAATATAATTTAATTCTTCACTCACACCGAATAAATTTTTTGGTGCATTGCCTTTGTCATCAATCACTTTCATTAATGTCGGCGTTGGTGAAACCATCATAAACACAGGAATACTTTTTGTGTTTTGAATTGCTGTAATAGTGGACAACGAAGGATTGGTTGCAATCAATTTTACATTTTGCGCAATAAAATATTTTACAATTTGTGTTAGTGTTGGAATATTTCCTTGTGCATTTCTATAAATAACATTCAATGTTTTTTGATCTTTACTAAAACCATTTTTTTTCAATGCATCTAAAAAGCCGGTCTTGGCTTGTTCAATGGTATTATCTTCAAATGCATCAACAAAACCAATGGTAGTAATATTTTTATTATTGTTGGTGCAACCAAAAAAAATAAAAATCATGATCATAAATCCAACATATTTTTTAAGCATAATAAATATTTTTTCATTTTAGTGTAATCAAATTTATCATTAAAACAGTTTGCTTATTTATTAATTACGGTATCTTTATTTCGAAAACTAAATGTTATGAAGTTCGGAATTATTGGAAGCGGCAGTTGGGCAACAGCATTGGCAAAAATTTTAACTGATAACGGCAATACTATTAATTGGTGGATACGCAATGTGAATACTATTCAGCATATTCAACAACGTAAACATAATCCGCATTATTTAAGTTCCGTTTATTTTAATGATTCGCAATTGCATTTAAGTAATGATATTAATGAAGTGGTTACAAAAAGTGATGTGCTTATAATTGCTATTCCATCGGCTTATGCCGAAGAGGCTTTGAAAAATTTAAGTAATGATGCGTTGAAAGGGAAAAAAATTATTTCGGCCATAAAAGGGATTCTTCCATCTACCAATCAATTGCTGAATGATTATTTAAAAGAAAGATTTGATTTTTCTTTAGAAAATTATTTTTCGGTATTAGGACCATGTCATGCCGAAGAAGTTGCGTCTGAAAAATTATCGTATCTAACTTTTTCCGGAATTGATGAAACAATTGCTGCATCTATTTCTGCGCATTTTAAAACCAATTATATCAATACCAAAGTTAATCATGATATTTTGGGTGTTCAATATGCTGCCATCTTAAAAAATATTTACGCATTAGGCGCAGGTGTTGCACACGGATTGGAGTACGGTGATAATTTTTTAAGCGTTTATATTGCCAATGCTGCCGATGAAATGGTGGTGTTTTTAAAAAAATTAGTTTGGGATAATGAAAGTGAAGAAGAACAAAAAATTATTAATTATGCGGCATCGGTTTATTTGGGTGATTTGTTGGTGACTTGTTATTCGTTGTATAGTCGTAACAGAACTTTCGGTAACATGATTGGTAAAGGATACAATGTTAAAACCGCGCAATTAGAAATGAATATGGTTGCCGAAGGATATAATGCCAGCAAGTGTATTCATAAAGTGAACGAAATTATAAAAGCGCATATTCCTATTGCAGATACAGTGTATGAAATTTTATGGGAACATTTATCTGCTGCCGAAGGGTTTAAAAAAATAGAAACTTTATTATTGTAATTTTTTTGTAGAAAATAAATTATTGAAATAAATCAGCAGCAATTCCATCGGCTAAAAATTTACCTTTATTAGTTAAGCGAATTGAATTTTCATTGATAGAAATATTTCCAAGTGCTTCCCATTTTTTGGCTGATAAAATAATTTTATTTTTTATTTTTTCATCTATCATCTTCCATTTATCATCTAAAAAATTAATTCCTTCCATTGTTCTTAAACTAATCATGATATATTCATTCAATTGGTGTGTAGGCGTTAATATTTCAATTTCTGAAGGAATAATATTTTGTTCAATACTTTTTATGTACAATGCATTGTTGGCAATATTCCATTGACGAGATATTCCGTTAAACGAATGTGCCGATGGTCCCAAACCTAAGTAGGGAAAGCCTTTCCAGTAACTGCTGTTATGCTTGCTTCGGAAATTTGTTTTTGCAAAATTTGAAATTTCGTAATGTTCGTAACCGGCATCATTCAACCATTGCATTAATAATTCAAAATGTTTGGCTTGTTTATCGGCATCAATATTTTCTTTTTTATTTTGATTGATTAATCTGTTCAATGCTGTTTTTGTTTCAACGGTTAATGCATAACACGAAAGATGCGGAATATTAAATGATAAAGCAGTTTGAACATTTTTTTTCCATTGTTCATCGGTTAAAGTTGGTGAACCATAAATTAAATCAATGCTGATATTATCAAAATGTTTTGTTGCTAATTGTAAACATTGAATGGCATGTTCGGCGGTATGAACTCGGTTCATCCATTTTAAATCATCATTATTAAAAGATTGTATGCCAATACTCAAACGATTAATGCCAATAGTTTTCCATTCAATTAATTTTTCTTCATCAATATCATCCGGATTAGCTTCTAATGTTATTTCGGCGATATCATCAACAATAAATATTTTTTTTAATTCTTCAATCGTAAATTGTAATTCTTCAATCGTTAATAATGATGGAGTTCCACCGCCGAAATAAATTGTTTTAACAGGTTCATTCAAATAGTTCTTTTGCAGATTTGCTTCTTTAACAATGGCATTGACCATTTGAGGCATTAATTTTTTGGAAGTAGAAAAATGAAAATTGCAATAATGACAAGCTTGTTTGCAAAAAGGGATATGAATATAAATTCCTGCCATGGTATTAGATGAATGATGCAAAAGTACAAGTATCGTTCACTTGGTTTTGTATAATGTGCAGATAGCCATTATTTTTGTTGCAAATAGTTGGTTTGAAAAATTTTTACTTTACTTTTTTATTTCTTCTGAATGTGTGTGCATTGCAAGCGCAGCAAGATTCTTCCATTAAAATTAATCCTGAAACAACAAAAGCTGTTATTAGTAAACCAAAGATTGATTCTGTAAAGAAAATAATTTCTCCTAAAAAAGATTCGGTTGTTAAAGTAATCATTGATTCTGCTTTTATTAAAGATTCAATTGCAAAATCTATTGCTTTTATTGATTCGTTGAGAAATGATTCAATAGCAAAAGCCAATCTGGCGTTGATGGAATTAAGGAAAACAGATAGCACAACGTATTATTCTATTATGCCGCAATCATACTTTCCTTTTAATAAATCTTTATTCTTTATGATAGAGCCTGAAAGAGTGCCTAAATCAAAAGATGAATTATTTTATTTATTAGCGGGCATTCTATTTTTGGTAGGGTTAATAAAAATTGCTTTTCCGAAATATTTTCAAAATATATTTCAATTATTTTTCCAGCCCTCATTCCGACAAAAGCAAACCAGAGATCAATTGTTATTAGGTAATTTACCTTCTTTATTAATGAATTTTCTTTTTATTATAAGTGCAAGTCTTTATGTTGCTTTGATTGAAAGTTCAAATGGTATTAATAATATATCATTCTGGAAAATTTTGTTAATCAGCAATCTGATATTTGCGATTATTTATCTTGGCAAATATGGCTTTTTGGTTTTTACTGGTTGGGTATTTAATATGAAAGAGGCTGCAAGCACTTACACTTTTGTTGTTTTTTTAGTGAATAAAATGATTGCAATTATTTTAATTCCATTTATTCTTGTTCAAGCTTTTTCAGCGTCATATATCACCGAAGTTGCCGTTACCATTGCTTTTGTAATCGTAATTACTTTGTTAATTTATAGGTACTTGATTAGCTGGATAACCATTAAGAAAGATTTGCAAGTCAATGCCTTACATTTTTTCCTTTACCTTTGCGCTGTAGAAATTTTGCCTGTACTGTTAATTTGGAAAGCCCTTATTAATTATTTCGGCAAGAGTATTTAATTTTGAATAATATTAGTTCAACAAGCATGGTAAAAATCGGAACTAAAAACTCTAACGCTGATAAACCAGCCAAAAGAATTTTAATATCTCAGCCTAAGCCCGAAAGTGATAAATCTCCTTATTTCGAGCTTGAGCGTAAATATAGTGTTGAGTTAATTTTCCATCCTTTCATCAAGTTAGAACCAATTTTAGCAAAAGAATTTCGTAAACAGAAGATTGATATTTCTCAATATTCAGCAGTTGTTTTTACGAGTCGTAATGCCATTGATCATTTCTTTCGTTTGTGTGAAGAAATGAAAACTACTATTAGTCAGGATACTAAATATTTCTGTATTACAGAAGCTGTTGCATTGTATTTGCAAAAATTTATTTTATACAGAAAGCGGAAAGTTTTTTATGGAGCTGATGGTACCAATAAAAGTATGTTTGATGTGATTGACAAACATAAAGAGAATGAAAAATTCTTGTATGTATGTAGTGAACATCAACAAGACAATGAAATTGTAAATTGGTTAAAGAACAATAAATGTATACTTCATCTAGCATTCATGTATCGTACCATCAGCAATGATATTAAAGATGTTTTAAAGAAAGATAAATATGATTTGATTTGTTTTTTTACTCCGAGTGGTGTAAAAAGTTTATTTGATAATTTTCCAAAGTTCAAACAAAATGGCACATTGGTAGGAGCATTTGGTTGTAATACGGTGAAAGCACTTGAGGACGCAGGATTTAAATTAGAGATTAAAGCACCGGTGCCTCAAGCTCCAAGTATGGTCTCAGCGATTGATAAATTTTTATCGGCTTCAGCAAAAAAATAATTTCCGTTTTTCAATAAAAAAGTCCTTCAAATATTTGAAGGACTTTTTTATTATAAGATAACTTGCAATAGAATTTTTATCATGCACACCAATCATCTCATTAACGAAACAAGTATTTATTTGCTTCAACATGCACACAATCCGGTTGATTGGTACTCTTGGTGCGATGATGCTTTGCAAAAAGCAAAAGAACAAAACAAGCCAATTTTAGTAAGCATAGGTTATGCTGCGTGTCATTGGTGTCATGTAATGGAAAGAGAAAGTTTTGAAGATGTTGAAACAGCAAAATTGATGAATGAATTTTTTATCAATATAAAAATTGATAGGGAAGAAAGACCGGATTTAGATCATATTTATATGGATGCAGTGCAAGCAATGAGTGGTAGTGGCGGTTGGCCATTGAATGTTTTTTTAACACCAAATGGAAAGCCATTTTATGGCGGTACCTATTTCCCCCCGGTTGCATCACATAACAGAATGAGTTGGAAGGATACAATTATTGCAGTTCACAAAGCGTATCATGAAAGAAAAAATGAAATTGAATTACAAGCTGAAAACTTAACCGATCATTTAATCAGTTCTAATTCTTTTGGAATTGAAAGATCTAATGAAACACAAGCTGAGGTGGTGTTTTCGAAAGAAAAATTAGCTGAGATAGCAAGTAATATTTTACAACAAGCCGATAAAGAATGGGGAGGATTTGGCAATGCGCCAAAGTTTCCACAAACTTTTTCAATTCAATTTTTGTTAAGGCATTATTATTTTACTAAAGATGAAAATGCATTGCAACAAGCAATATTAAGTTTAGATAAAATGATAGCTGGAGGTATATATGATCAGATTGGTGGAGGATTTGCCAGATATAGTACTGATAAAAAATGGTTTGCACCACACTTCGAAAAAATGCTATACGATAATGCTTTATTGATAAGCGTTTTGTGTGAAGCGTATCAACTTACACGAAAAGAAAAATATGCAGAAATTATTCAGCATACCATGCAATTTGTTCAACGAGAAATGTTGAGTAAGGATGGAGGATTTTATAGTGCCTTGGATGCAGATAGCGAAGGTGTAGAAGGGAAATTTTATACATGGAGTAAAAAAGAAATAGAAGAAATTTTGAAGGGGGATTCAAATTTATTTTGTGAATTGTTTGATGTAAAAGAGAATGTGAATTGGGAGCATACAAACATTTTATGGTTACCAGTTTCAATAGAATTATTTGCAAAAGATAAAAATATTGATATTGAAAAATTGAAATCGAGTATTAAGGATTGGAAAGAAATATTGTTAAATAAGCGAGCAGAAAAAATTCGTCCACAATTGGACGATAAAATTTTATTAGGATGGAATGCATTAATGAATATCGCTTGTAGCAAGGCTTATGCAGCATTGGGTATTGAGGAGTATAAAGAACTTGCTATTTGCAATATGCTTTTTATAGAAAAAAATATGCAACATAGCAACGATGAATCTTTTCTGCATACATATAAAAATGGTGTTGCTAAAATTGATGCTTTTTTAGATGATTATGCTAATCTAATTCAGGCAAATATTCATTTGCAAGAAATAACCGGTGATAGTAATTATTTATTAAAAGCAAAAACGCTAACAGAATTTGTAATTAAAAATTTCTGTGAATCTGCAACAGGATATTTTTTTTATACTCATAAAAATCAGCAGGATATTATTGTAAGAAAAAGGGAAGTTTATGATGGAGCAACACCTTCCGGAAACGCAGTGATGGTATTAAATTTATATTATCTTTCAATTGTATTTGATAATACCAATTGGCACAATCATGCTGAAAAAATAATTAGATCTTTAAGTAAAATAATTATTCAATATCCTACTTCATTTGGATGTTGGGCATCGGTTATTCAAATTTTTTTTTATGGCTTTAAGGAGATAGCTATTGTTGGAACAGGTGCAGAAAAATATCTTTCTATTATACTTCAAAATTATCTGCCCAATAAGGTTATTCAATCATCAAATGTTAAAAATTCAGATTTTCCTATGATTAAAGGGAAATTTAATGAAGAAATTGTAGGATTTTATCTTTGTAAAAACTATATTTGTTCTCGACCAGTGTATGAAATTGGAAAATTTTTGCAATTATGTAACAGCTGATTATGTAATTTGCATTGATTAAAGCAGCGAATGTATCAAAAAGCCCCCAAGCAACATTTTAATTTTTTGCGTATCGTTTAGTATTTACCCTTTGTGAAACACATATTTTATTAACTTTTGAGTTGGTTAACTGCCAATTTAAATACTATATTTGTCTATATCTGTAATTGTTAATACGATGAAGAGCCAACTAAATTTGTTTTTATTATCAGTGATCATCATAGGATCAACTGCATGTTTAAGTAAAGGGGGCAAGGGTAAAGGTAAAACTCTTGATGATGGTCAATTGCATGGGGCAGTGCCAAGTTCTAAAAAGGGCATGTCTAAACCATTAGGTATGGTGTTCATTCCGCCCGGAACTTTTCACATTGGACCAAGTGATGAAGATATTAATTTCAATTATTCCTCTCGTAACAGACAAGTATCCATTCCTGGATTTTGGATGGATGCTACTGAAATAACTAATAATGATTACAGAGCATTTGTGTGGTGGGTAAGAGATTCTTTATTAGCCACAAAACAAACAAGTATAAAACTATTAGCAAAAGATAGTACAATTGATTGGAATAGTATAAGCAAAACATATAGTGATGTTAAAAATGCTAAAAAAATCAATGAAGGATTTGGTGAAGCAAGATTAACTCTTGCGCCAGATAATAAATGGTCAACTAAGCTTGAAATAAATCCTGATAGTTTACAATACTTGGTTAAGTATATAGATTTCGATGAGGCTGCGAAAAGAGAAAATGCTAATTTGCCAAGAAGCAAATTCATAGTAACTTATTCCCAAAAAATTTATCCTGATACATTGGTTTGGAAAAGAGATTTCTCTTATTCATACAATGATCCAATGACAAAAAAATATTTTTCTCATCCTGCTTACGGAAATTATCCGGTTGTTGGTGTAACTTGGAAACAGGCAGTTGCTTTTTGTAATTGGCGTACACATAAACAAAATAGTTTCTTAGATAAAAATCAAATGGCAATTGAAAGTGATTTCAGATTGCCAAGTGAAGCAGAATGGGAATATGCTGCACGTGGTGGTCTTAGTAATTCAATGTTCCCATGGGGTAACTATTATGCAAGAAATAAGAAAGGTTGTTTATTAGCAAACTTTAAGCCCGGGCGTGGTGATTATGTTGAAGATGGTGCTTTATATACTGTAAAAGTAGATGCATATTGGCCAAACGATTATGGTTTATATAATATGGCCGGTAATGTTGCAGAATGGACTAACTCTCTTTTTGATGAAGGTGCTTATAATGTAATGTCTGATATGAGTCCTGATATTAGGTATGATGCTATCAGAGACTCTACTGCATCTCCATTAATGAAAAGAAAAGTTGTGCGTGGTGGAAGTTGGAAAGATGTATGGTATTACTTAGAAGTAAGTACCAGAACATTTGAATATCAAGATACAGCTCGATCTTATATTGGTTTCAGAACTGTTATTGATTTGGCTCCATTTTCTAAGAAGAAATAACATTTATTTTTTTGATGATTTATTTTTTTTATTAATTTTATTTATATTGTATCATGAATGAATTATGTATGCAATTTGTAAACCCTAATTTTAAAATATAAAAACAAAACCTATGGCTTCAGGTAATACTTCTTC
>CAILAF010000481.1 GCA_903832075.1 uncultured Chitinophagaceae bacterium | reverse complement strand
CAATCAAGAGAAATGATGAGTGAAAAATTATTTTCTTTTGCAAAATCAATTCCTATTTTACTAATGCCATAACCTTCGCGATAGCGATGCGGGATATAAAAATCTAATGCATCATATTTATTTTTTAAGAATTGAAACATGCAGGCAACACTTGTTGTTCCATCAACATCATAATCACCAAATACTAAAATTTTTTCTTTTTGATGAATGGATTGATTAATTCTGTCAACAGCTTTTTGCATGTCTTTCATTAACCAGGGAGAATGCAGATCACTTAATTGCGGACGAAAAAAATGTTTAGCTTTTTCAAAATCATCAATGCTGCGTTGCACTAAAATTTTGCAAAGCGTTTTATTTATTTTCAATGCGTCGCTTAAAGCATTTATTTTTTGATGATCAGGTTCTAATAAGTTCCATCTTTTTTGCATGACGAGATAATCTTCTTTTTAAAAGATGATATAATTTTATCAAGAGTTGTACAAGTTACGACTCTTTCAATTTTATTTATTGGGGGATTAATAAGTTCTATCAGTTGTAAATAGCACCAACTCTTCTAATGCTTTTCTTATTTCAGTTTCAGGGAATTCATGTAATATAGCAAGTGCTTCATCTTTAAAAGTATTCATTTTTTCGGTTGCATATTTTATTCCGCCGGCTTTATTCACTTCATTTAAAACAAATTGAACTTTTTCTTTGTCTGTGTTTTGATTTTTGATGATATAAATAAATTATCTTCTTAGCGAAGCATCACAATTATTTAAAGTATAAATTAATGGCAGCGTTAATTTTTTTTCTTTGATATCATTGCCTGTTGGTTTGCCTATTGATTCATTCCCATAATCAAAAAGATCATCTTTTATTTGAAATGCCATTCCAACTTTTTCTCCGAATATTTTTAATTTTTCAATTTGAGCATCATCATCAAAAGTAGAAGAAGCACCTGCAGCACAACAGGCAGCTAAAAGAGAGGCTGTTTTCCCTTTAATTATTTCATAATAGATGGATTCTTTCAAATTAAGATTACGTGCTTTTTCTAATTGCAACAATTCTCCTTCGCTCATCATCTTAATTGCTGAGGATAAAATTTGTAAAACCTTAAAATCTTTATTATCCAATGAAAGCAATAATCCTTTCGATAATAAATAATCACCAACAATAACGGCAATTTTGTTTTTCCAAAGTGCGTTGATGGAGAAGAAACCTCTTCGTTCCATAGCATCATCAACAACATCGTCATGTACCAAAGTAGCAGTATGTAATAATTCAATTAATGATGCGGCACGATAAGTACTATCATTAATTTCTCCACCCAATCTGGCACTCAGTAAAACAAACATCGGTCGCATTTGTTTTCCTTTGCGTTTAACAATATATTGCATGATGCGATCAAGCAAAGGCACTCTGCTTTTTACTGCTTCTCTGAAATGAGTTTCAAATTGGCTTAATTCTTGCTTTATTACTCGACGGGCTAATTTCATAATCAGTGATGCAATATAGTATAAGTAATCATAAAATGCTTAAACACCATTGCTGTAAAGCTTTTGTTAAAAGGTGATTTATATCATTTTTTTTAAATTTTATATTTAGTAAAGCTTTTTTATAATAAATTTGTACTCCATTTTTTAAAATAACAAACACAGTATATGACAAGCAAAAAGTTTTTTTTATTATTAGCAATGATCGTTTTTGCTCAAGCAATTAGTTTT
>CAILAF010000480.1 GCA_903832075.1 uncultured Chitinophagaceae bacterium | reverse complement strand
ATTAACAAAGGTGTTGAACTTGGTTTAGACTTCCAGGCAATCAGAAGAAACAAGGGATCATTTAGCTGGGATATCAATTACAACATGTCATTCTTTAATAATAAAGTAACAAACTTTGGTTCGAATTTCTATTCTACAGGTGCTGTTAACGGTCAAGGTTTGACAGGTGCTTATGCACAAGCCATTGTTAACGGTTACTCTTTATTCGAATGGAGTATGCCTGTTTTCTTAGGCTTTGACGGAAACGGTAATGCCCGTTACGACAAAGGTGCTGCTAACCAATACGTAGGAAGTGCTTTACCAACATTTACTGCTGGTTTAACCAATAGCTTTACTTACAAAAGATGGAATGCAAGTTTCTTCTTCAATGCAGTTAAAGGAAACTATATATACAATAACACAGCTAATGCGTTATTCTTAAAAGGCAGCTTGAAAACAGCACACAATGTTATTTATTCAGTAGCAAATTCAAATGAAGATCCAATTAACCCTGGTAGCGTTTCAACACGTTTCTTAGAAAAAGGTGATTTTATCAGATTATCTAATGCAAGCCTTGGTTATTCATTCGAAATTAAAAAGACAAGTTTCATTAAGACTTTAACAGCAACATTGTCTGGACAAAATCTATTATTAATTACTAAGTATAGCGGTTTGGATCCTGAAGTTAACATCGATCACAATATCAGTGGTGTTCCTTCACGTGGATTTGATTATGCAGGTTATCCAAAACCAAGAACCATTTCACTTGGTATCAATGTTGGATTTTAATTTTAAAAAACTTAAATGAATTTTGTTATGAAAACAATAAAAACTAATCACTTATTCATTCCTCTTCTTGCTTTGTTAACGAGCATTGGAATGTCGTCTTGTTCAAAGCTTAATGAAACCGTTTATGGTACAATAAGCATTGCACCTACTGCTACCGGTGCTACCGCTCCTGGTAGTTTGGGTGGTGTTTATAATCAGTTAAATGGTTTGGCTACCGATCAGGGAGACTGGTTTGGTATGAATGAACATAGTACTGATGAATTGTTAGGCCCAACACGTGGTACTGACTGGGATGATTTTGGTACCTGGCGCAGATTGCATTTACATACTTGGGATGGTACACATAATCAGGTAGTAGCTACTTGGAATATTTTGAATGGTGCTACTTTTCAGGCTACTTTGTTAGCTGAAACAGCTTCTGGTCAAACAAAAGCTGAAGCACAATTCTTGAGAGCATTTTTTGCAACTGCAGAACTGGATTTGTTTGGCCAGCTACCTTACAGAGCTGCTGCTGATGGTCCGGATGTTATTCCTGCAGTAAAATCTCGTGTAGATGCGGTTACTTTTGTTTTAGCTGATTTGGATGCCGCTATTGCTGCATTACCTGCATATACAAAAGCAACAAGAAATAAAGCAACTAAAGAAGCTGCTGAATTCTTGGAAGCTAGAATTTATTTAAATAAAGCAGTTTGGGCAGGTGATCCAACAAAACCAGCCGGACCGTTTACTTTTGCAGCTGCAGATATGAATAAAGTGATCTCTTTATGTGACGCTATTAAAACAAATGCCGCATTAAGTTTATCTGCAAATTATTTCGATAATTTTAAATGGGATAATGGAACAGCTTCAAGTGAAATTATATTCTCTCGTGAGGCTGCTGATGGTATCAATGTTGTTTGGTTAACTTGTATGGGTAATCACTATAACCAAGCGCCAAGCGGTTGGAATGGTTTTACAACCTTATCTGATTTCTATAATAGTTTTGAAGCCAGCGATACTCGCAGAGGTGGTTCTTTAGCAGGTTATACAGCTACAGTTGGTACTACTGCAGGTTTCCAAATTGGTCAAATTAGAGGACCACAAAGCGGTACCATGGGTAATCCGGTTGTTAACTTAACTGATAGAAGTGGTAATCCATTGATATTTACGCCTGATGTAAGTTTGTTCTTCTCAACTGAGTCAAAAGGTATCCGTACAAATAAATATCCTTTAGATCCATCAACAATTGGTGGTGGCGGATGGAGCAGTGCAAATGATTTTGTATTCTTCCGTTATGCTGATGCTCGTTTAATGAAAGCTGAAGCAATCTTAAGAGGCGGTTCACCAACAGGTGGCGAAACTGCTTTATCAATTGTAAATAGTATTCGTACATTAAGAGGTGCTTCTGCATTAACTTCTGTTGATTTGCCAACGTTACTGGCTGAACGTGGAAGAGAATTATATTTGGAAGCAGTAAGAAGAATGGATATGGTTCGTTTTGGAGTATTTAATGCACCTGTTGGTCAAAGATCAACTGCATCTGATGCATCAAGATGTGTATATCCGATTCCTACAGTTGCTCTTTCTTCAAACCCTAATTTGAAACAGAACTTCGGTTACTAATCAAATTAATTTCTATAATTTATTTAAAAGAGGTTGTATTATTTAATACAACCTCTTTTTGTACTTTTAACTATGATCAATTTAAAATCTCTTTCATTTATTCTATCGTTCTCCGTTTTATTATCGGCATGTAATTCAAAAAAAAATACTGATGAATTATTTGAATTAAAAAAAAACACCGGTGTTGAGTTTATTAATGCGATTCACGATACTAAAGAAGTGAATATTTTTAATTACCGAAATTTTTATAATGGTGCAGGTGTTGCTATTGGTGATCTGAATAATGATGGATTAGCTGATATATTTTTTACGGCTAATCAGGGCAGCAATAAATTGTATTTAAATAAAGGCAATTTTAAGTTCGAAGATATTTCTGCACAAGCTGGATTCACTGATAAAAAACAATGGAGTACCGGCGTTGTTTTAGTTGATATAAATGGCGATGGTTGGTTAGATATTTTTGTTTGCAATGCAGGTAATATGATGGATTCTTCTTTGCGCAAAAATCAACTCTTCATCAATAATCATGACCTTACTTTTACTGAGTCTGCCGAAAAATATGGATTAGCAAATACCGGTTACACCACACAAGTTTCATTTTTTGATTATGATGGCGATGGCGATCTGGATTGTTTCATCGTAAATAATTCACCCATTCCTGTCAATACTTTAAACTATGCCAACAAAAGAAATTTGCCCGCAAAAGATTGGCCTGTTGCTGATTTTTTAAAAGGTGGCGGCGACCATTTATTTAGAAATGATAACGGACATTTTACAGAAGTAACTTATCAGGCGGGTATTCACGGAACATTAATAAGTTTTGGATTAGGCGTAACCATTGGCGATGTTAATGGTGATGGCTGGCCCGATGTTTATGTCTCGAATGATTTTTTTGAAAGAGATTATTTATACATCAATCAACAAGACGGCACTTTTAAAGATGAATTAGAAGATCGTGTACAACATACCAGTTTAGCTTCGATGGGTGCCGATATGGTTGATATTAACAACGATGGTTAT
>CAILAF010000479.1 GCA_903832075.1 uncultured Chitinophagaceae bacterium | reverse complement strand
ATTACAGTTTTGATATTGCAGCAGTAAGTGATAAAAAAATAAATCCTTTTAATAAACCATTTTATCTGATTCTCAATTTTGCATTAGGCGGAACAATGGGCGGAATAATTGATGATAAAATTTTGCCTCAACAATTTTTAATTGATTATATAAGAGTTTATCAGAAATAAAATATCGTTCTATAAATTTTCTTTTGCTACGATTTCAATCTTCTTTTAATAACTTAAATTATGCGCTATTTAATTTTAGCTTTCCACATCTGTGTATAACAAGTATTAGGATTTATAATGTAATACAAATTAAATTTGAATTGGAAGGATTAGTTAGTACTCATCAACTTATTTCATCATTAAACGGGCAATCATTTGACAGACACAATCATTAACCTCGAATCCGTTAACCCAATAGAATTTTTTGGCGTAAACAACGGAAAGTTAGATCTACTAAAAAAGAAATTTCCTCTGTTAAAAATTTTATCAAGAGGCACTCAAATAAAAATGAGTGGCGCACCTGAACAAATTGAAAATGCGAAAGAAAAAATTGAATTGATCATTCAATATCTGGAACGCAATGGTCATTTAAGTGAAAATTATTTTGAACAAATTTTAGGTGGTGATGATGCTGAAACAATTGACAACTTTGTTGACAAAAATCCGAATGATATATTAGTATTCGGGCCAAATGGCAAAACTGTTAGAGCCAGAACTGCCAATCAAAAAAAGATGGTGCAGGCTTCAGAACGTAATGACATTGTATTTGCCATTGGACCTGCAGGTACAGGTAAAACATATACTGCGGTTGCATTAGCTGTTAGAGCATTAAAGAATAAAATGGTTAAGAAAATTATTTTAACGCGTCCTGCAGTTGAAGCAGGAGAAAGTTTAGGTTTTTTACCTGGCGATCTAAAAGAAAAAATTGATCCCTATTTACGACCTTTGTATGATGCGTTGGATGATATGATTCCTGCAGATAAGTTGGGATATTATATGACAACTCGCACTATTGAAATTGCTCCATTAGCTTATATGCGTGGCCGTACATTAGATAATGCATTTATTATTTTGGATGAAGCACAGAACACCAATGATCTTCAACTAAAGATGTTTTTAACTCGTATTGGTGCCAATGCAAAAGCTATTATAACAGGCGATCCAACACAAGTAGATTTACCGCGCAATCAACGAAGTGGTTTAGACAAAGGAATTCGTATTTTACAGAATATAGACGGAATTGCACATATAGAATTAAACGAAGAAGATGTGGTAAGACATAGGTTGGTAAAAGCAATTATCAAAGCATATGAAAAGGAACATGAAAAAGAAGAAGAAAGAAATATTAACCATCATCATTAATTCATTTTATTAAATCATATTTGGCAGCTTTGGCTGCCTTTTGTTTTTATAAATAACTTAGATAATTTTTATAACCATTTTGAATATTTATATGAATCGTCTTTTTTTAAAAAATAATTTGGCTATTTTTGATGAAATTGAAAATGGGTTCATCTTTATTCATAAATTGATATCATGAAAAAGTTTACGTTTATCATTTTAACATGTGGTGTAATAAATAGTTTTAGTCAATCAACACCAACTACGGCGCCGCCACTTAATCAGCCTGCAAAAAAAGCAAGTGTTGTAAAAGGCAGCATACCAATTCGTACTGCTAAAAAGCCTGGAGCAATTACCACAACTAAAACGCCAGCTATCTTTCCGGTAACAAAAGCACCATTAAAAAATATAGTTTACCAATATGTGGATACAGCTTATCCAAATAGTGAAAACCATTTTCCAATTAATGGAAATATAGGCATTGGAACCAATACCCCACAAGCAGCTTTAGAAATAAAAAGAAGTGCCGGTGATACAAGAAAGAAAAATGTATTATTACAACTAAGCAATATTTGGTCACCAAACGGACAGAATGAACCATCAATAATGTTTTCAAATGGGGATAACAGCGCACCTGCAAATGTTAGTTATTGGACAATTGGGGCAAGGGTATCAGGAGATAAAACTTTAAATACTCCTCAAACTTTTAAAATCAGTTTTAAAGCTCCCGGCAGTGGTGTTGAACAAGAATATTTCTCTGTTGATTCATATCAGGGAAGAGTAAAGATTGGAGATGTGTCAACACAGTTTGATGGATATAAACTATTTGTTGAAGAAGGAATCTTAACAGAAAAAGTGAAAGTTGCGGTAAAGAATTCAGAAGACTGGTTTGATAATGTATTATATCCTGATTATAAAATAATGCCCTTGACTGATTTAGGGAAATATATTTATTCAAATCATCATCTACCTGAAGTGCCT
>CAILAF010000478.1 GCA_903832075.1 uncultured Chitinophagaceae bacterium | reverse complement strand
TTCCTTTTTTATTTTCTTTAGCGGCATTGACCATTGCTTTAGCAACAGTTTTTCCTTCAATAGCTCTGTATTTTCTTAAAGAACCAATCAATATATTTGATAAGATCTTAGATAAGTGTTGAAAAAATTTTTCTCCTAACCTATTTTCTTTTCTATCACCTAATAACATAGATGGTTGAAAAATGTAGATTGCAGATACTCCTGTATTCATGACCGATTGCTCCAATTCTCCTTTTAATCGTAAATAAAAATTACTTGATTTGACATTAGCACCAACAGAAGATACCATTAAAAAAGTTGAGTAGCCTGCTGCTTTCCCAAATGCAGCAGCATTGAATGGAATATCAAAATCTATTTTTCGATACAATGCTTTATCACCATTAACATTTTTTTGTGTGGTGCCGATGCAACTGAATATTACATCTCCCAAACCTAATATATTTTTAAAGTCATTTTGATCATTGAAGTCAACAATGGTTGTTTCTAATTTAGGATGTAGCAGTTCAATTGGTTTTCTAACCAATATCCTCACTTTGCTGAAAGTTTCATCCGCTAATAAGAATTGTGTAACTAAATTTCCAATCATTCCACTTGCGCCTATAACAACTGCTGTTTGTTGCTGCATATTTCTTTATTTTGCTAATATGCAAATTCAGGAAAATTTTTCATTAAAGCCATATAATACTTTCGGCATTGATGCCAAAGCAAAATATTTTGCATCTTTTGCAACGATTGATGAATTAAGCGAATTGCTTGCCGACTACAGACTCCAGACTAACATATCCCGACTCATTCTCGGTGGTGGCAGTAATATTTTATTCACAAAAAATTTTGATGGCATTGTTTTAAAGAATGAATTAAAAGGAATTCAATTAGTAAATGAAGACAAAGATTTTTATTATGTAAAAGCCGCTGCAGGTGAAGTGTGGCATGAGTTTGTGTTGCATTCAATTCAAAATAATTTTTCAGGTATTGAAAATTTAAGTTTAATTCCCGGAAGTGTTGGCGCAACGCCTATTCAGAATATTGGTGCATATGGTGTAGAGATAAAAGATGTTTTTTATTCTTTAGAAGCTTACCACATTAATGACAAAACCATCGAAACATTTTTTATAGATGATTGCATGTTTAATTATCGTGAAAGTATTTTTAAAAGCAAATGGAAAAATCAGTTTGTCATTTTAAATGTTACTTATCAATTAAGAAAGCAATCAAAGTTTAATATCAACTATGGCTCAATTAATCAGGAATTAGAAAGAACAGGCACAAAAAAATTATCAATAAAAAATATTTCTCAGGCAATTATGAATATTCGTTCAAGTAAATTACCTGATCCAAAAGTTGTAGGCAATGCAGGAAGTTTTTTTAAGAATCCTGTTATATCAAAATTCAAATTGCATGTGTTGAATGAAGAATATAAAAAAGTTCCTGCGTATTCATCTGATCAATACAATTATAAAATTGCTGCTGCTTGGTTAATTGAACAATGTGGATGGAAAGGTTATCGCAAAGGTGATGCAGGCTGTAATCCTTTGCAACCTTTGGTTTTAGTGAATTACGGAAATGCAAGTGGAAAAGAAATTTATGATTTAAGTGAAGAAATCATTCAATCAGTGAAAAATAAATTTGGAATCGAATTAGAAAGAGAAGTGAATATTATTTAAAATCATTCTCATTCAAATCATCTTCATCAAAATTGATTGCACCTAAATTCATCATACTGCCCATCAAATCTTTAAACTCTATTTTTCCTTCAATTACTTTTTTACTGATGATTGAATAAGTAGCTAATCCATGTAATACAAACTCCATCAATAAAGCATTCTCTTTATCATTCGCCGCATGAAAATATTTTTTAACTAATCCGTATAAACCATCTACTTTATATAAAGTTTGAATCTTTTCATCATCTTTCATGTCTACTAACATATCAACATGATTGCCTGCATCAAACCAACGTGTGATTTGTTTATAAGGATTATCAGTTTCTTTTTCATCAACAGATTTCTTTCCTGTAATGCGTTTCTTTTTTGATAATTCGGGATTAGGAAAATATTGAATGAATTGTGTGCGAATAGATTTATCCAATAAATTCACAGCCACTTGATAAGGGCCTTCTTGTTCTCCTTCATATACCAATTCAATTTTTCCGGTAATAGATGGAATCACACCAATTAAATCACTTAACCAAACTTGCGTATGTTTTTCATTATGAATTAATGCTCGTCTTTCTGCACTGCTCACTGCATTCTCAAATGCAGCAATAGTAAGCCTTGCACTCACACCGCTCTTTTTATCAACCAATTCATTATTACGTGCTTCAAAAGCAATTTGTTCAATTAATCTTTTTATTAAATCACTAACATTTACTTTTTTCTTTTGTTCCTCTAACAAATTAGCTTCCTGTTCAGTAATTGCCAATGCCGTTTCAATATCTTTCGGATAATGCGTTAATATCTGACTTTGAATTCTATCTTTTAATGGAGTAACAATACTTCCACGATTGGTATAATCTTCAGGATTTGCTGTAAACACAAATAAAATATCCAATGGCATTCTTAATTTAAATCCACGAATTTGAATATCACCTTCTTCTAAAATATTAAATAACGCCACTTGAATGCGTGCTTGCAAATCAGGAATTTCATTAATAACAAAAATACTTCTGTTGCTTCGCGGAATTATTCCGTAATGAATAACACGTTCATCTGCAAAACTTAATTTTAAATTTGCTGCTTTAATAGGATCAATATCACCAATTAAATCAGCAACGCTAACATCAGGGGTAGCAAGCTTTTCACCATATCGTTCAGTTCTATGCAACCATTGAATCGGTGTGTCATCACCATATTCTGCAATAGTATCTTTTGCAAATTTGCTTAATGGTTTTAGGGGATCATCATTCACTTCAGTTCCTGCAACAACAGGAATATATTCATCCAACAATTCAATCATTTGTCTTGCCATTCTTGTTTTCGCTTGTCCGCGTAAACCAAGAAATAAAATATTATGGCGAGATAACAAAGCACGTTCAGTATCCGGTATTACTGAATCATCATAACCGATAATTCCCTTAAAAGGATTTTCCTTTGAACGAATTTTATCAATCAAATTTTTTCTTATCTCATCTTTAATAGATAAATGTTTGTATCCACTTTTCTTTAATTCACCTAATGTTTTGATCTTTTGAATATTCATAATTATTTTTTATTGCTACTACTTACTTTAATACACTGTTTTTCTTTTCCCACTTTCAAAATCTTTAAAAATAAATGCACCCAATTTATCCAATGATGCAAAGAATGCTTTACCATTATTTGCTTCTGTGAATTCTTGTACAAACCTTTGCAGGTAAGGGTCAGAAGCAATCATAAAAGTTGTGACAGGTATCTTATTTTTTTTACATTGCGTTGCCAAATTAATACAACGGTTCATAATTTTTCTATCAATACCAAATGCATTCTTATAATACTTACCATTTATTTTTAAACAAGTTGGTTTGCCATCGGTGATCATAAAAATTTGTTTGTTGGGGTTTTTCCTTTTACGCAATAAATCCATTGCTAATTCTAATCCGGCAACAGTGTTGGTATGATAAGGCCCCACTTGCAAATAAGGTAAATCTTTTATTTCAACAGTCCATGCATCATTACCAAACACAACAATATCCAAAGTATCTTTTGGATATTTAGTAGTAATGAGTTCACTCAAAGCCATTGCAACTTTTTTTGCCGGCGTAATTCTGTCTTCTCCATATAAAATCATGGAATGAGAAATATCAATCATCAATACAGTTGATGTTTGTGCTTTAAAATCTGTTTCGCGAATTTGTAAATCATCTTCATGCATATTAAAACTTTCAATGCCATGATTGATTTGTGCATTGCGAATACTTTCTGTAAAATCTATTTGTTCAACGGTATCACCAAATTGAAAGGGGCGCGTTTCTGGATTGATTTCATCTCCACCACCTGGTTTAAATGTTTGATGATTGCCTTGCTTTGATTTTTTTATTTTGCCGAAGATCTCTTCCAAACTTCTTTTGCGAATAGATTGCTCGCTTTTGGAAGTGATTTTTATTTCACCATTTGCCGGATTTTCTTGCAGATAACTATTTTGTTTTAAATCATCAATAAAATCACCCATGCCATATTCATCATTTGTTAATTGATATTGTTTATCCAATTCATTCATCCAGCGCAAAGCTTCGGCTGCATCACCATTTGTATAAGTGAGCAATTGCATGAAAATATCGAGCAATTCTTCAAACTTGCTCTTTGCATTTTCATTTGGATTGAATTGTATAAAACGATGACCTAACATAATTATGAATTAAACTATTTGCCCGAATTTCATGAATTAATTTTTAATGAATAAAGTTGCAACAAAAAATGTCTCGTTAATAACGAGACATTTTCGATATAGGAAATCAATTAAAACTTATTTATTTTTTTTGACTGAATCTTTACCTAATACTTTTCCAATTTCGGGAGTAATAGGTTTTGGATTATATGCTTGCTCCATTTGATCCATTCCTTTTAAATAACTTTCTGCCATTTGCAAATCTTGCCTTAGATTATCATAGCGCCATCCTTTGTTCTCAGGATTGTTCTTATCATCTATTCTTAATGAATTGTAATAACGAATTTGTTGTTGCAAATCTTTTTTAATGGATGATGAAACTTTTGCTGCTAATTCTTTATCGCCTGCACGATAACATGCATCTAAGAACATTAATGAAACCCTGTTGTGGCTTGGCTGAGAGCGGCTTGTCATTCCGTAAGGAAAATTTTCTTGTAACATCATCTTATCTGCTTTTTCTAAAACCTGACGTGCTGAATCTTTCTTTCCTTTATCGGCTAAATAACTTGCCAATTCACCATAAGCACTTCGAATAGATAATAAATGTCTGCGATTTTCTTCATCATAATAAACACCTTTTACTTCGGCATTACCGAAACCAAATTTGTGCATCACTTTATCAAACATCCAATCTCCATTCATAATATCACCTTCAACCGGAATTAAACGATAACTCAATCCATCTTTACGATAATATTTTTCAATACCTATCCCTTCTTGTCCACTTAAAGGTGTTGTAAAATAAATTGGACGTTGCCAATGATTTGCTGCAATAATATTTAATAAAGCCAAATCATTTTTCTGCAACCCATATTTTGGAATCTCAAACCGCAATTCACTTACAACACTATCAGTTGCATTTACCGTTCCATTTTTCAATACTAAATTTTTATCAACAGGAACTGAAACTTTACGAACCGGGAACGAATTCAATGCTTGTCCTCTTGAATTATCCAATTTATCAGCATCATCACTTCCAACATAATTTTTCATCAAGTCATATAAATCGTAATAACGATTTTCAGGAATGTTTGGTTTTGGACTATACACTACATAATTTCTTTTTTCACCTTCAATTTGTTCTTCAGACCAAATAACATCAATAGGATCACTTTCATTTATTTTATAACGCAATTGATTAATGTACCAATCAATTCCCAATAAACTATAATTGATTACACGAACATCTTTTCTAATGCCTTCAACTTCTTGTGCATACCATAATGGATAAGTATCGTTATCTCCGAATGAAAACAATATTGCATTAGGCGCACAGCTTTCTAAATAATCTTTTGCTAAATCTCTTGCCAAAGTTTTTTTACTTCTATCATGATCATCCCATTCTT
>CAILAF010000477.1 GCA_903832075.1 uncultured Chitinophagaceae bacterium | reverse complement strand
TTATTTTTTTATGAAGACTTGATGTTGCATTTTTTGCCCATTCAATAACTTCTAATTCCGGTAAAATAATAGCGCCATCAATTTCATTTTCGTTGATAATTTTATTTATTGCATCCCAATATGAAATACTGTCGGCTCTTGGAATTAAGAATGTTTTGGCAAATAATGTTTTATCATATAAACCATACGCCAATGGATTACAATCAACGCCAATAAACTCGAATTGATTTGACATTTCTCCTCCAAACCATTTAATGGCACGAACAAAAGATCTTGGTGTTGGTCCGCCTACTCCTGCAATTAATATCCTTTTCATATTTTTTATTTTTATTGTTATCTTGAATTTTATTTACACGCAGAAAAAATGATTTCTAATTTTCCTTTTGATTGTAATAATCCTTCTTAATTAAATCAATTATTTTTTTTGTAAAGATTTCTGCTCCGTCATTATTCAAATGAACGCCGTCTTTAAATAATTCAGGATGCTTTATGAAAGATGTGTCGGTTAAATAGTTAATATATTTTACACCATTTCTATCGCATATTGATTTTACTAAAACCGAATCGGATTTTTTATGATTAATTTGATATTTAGGAGATGAAAAAACATATACTAAAGCTCCGGTTGATTTAGCCAATTTTAGAAAACTGGCGAAATAATTAATAGACTCGGTTGTTGCTTTAATTTCAGATGGGTTTGTATTTAAAGAAAGAAATTTAGCTTTACCATACAATGCAATGTAACCATTTGTAGCAGGTGCTTTTGCAAGAATACCATCAATAATTCCAAGCAGTAGTGAATTAAAAATATAACTATTCAATTTCAATTTATATTTATTATAAACATCGGCTTTGTCAAGTACTTCTCTAACGGAAGAAGATGAATTATAATAAGGATACATTAAAGATGGCTCAATCATTTTTCCGGATAACTGAGAAGTAGAAATCATAATAACCTTTGGAGAGTATCTGCTCACAATAGTTTGTAAAAGTGGATATTGATAAGTGATTGTATATCCATCCATACCCAAATTATAACATGAAAGATGAAGACTATCTGCAATTTCATTACTTATGAAATGATGTGCAACTTCTGAAGCACCAAAAATTAAAATATCTTCTTTACAAAATTTAAACCCATAATTTGCTTTGCTGATGGTTCCACTATTTACTTTGTAATAAATTTTATTCAGCAAAACGCCAACACAAAAATCAATCGCAAAAAATAAAAAAATAAAAACACAGAGTTTTGTAATGAAAGTTTTCATCATACTAAAATTGGAAGTAAATAAATTGTCCGCCATCTAAAACACCAACAAGCAAAATCATAAAAACAACAAAGAGATAGGAAGCATAACGAATGACTATGTTTGAATTTTCAAATAACAAAAATTTTTCCGGAAAATATTCATCTCTAAAGTCCTTTAATAGAATTAAACACAAACCAATTAAAGAATAAGTTAAAGTTGTTTTTTCAATATACAGAGACCCACGCTCGGCAAAAATTTTTGAATATATATTGATGGCATTTTCAATGTTAGCGGCCCTTCCAAAAATTTGTGACGCTGCAAACAAAATAAATGTGAAACTAATTGATAAAAAAACATAGAATACATTTTTTGTTAAAGCATATTTTTTCTCAAAAGCATTTCTGCGCTTGTTTGTTAAAGCTTCTATACTCAAAAAAACACCTTGCATTAAACCCCAAACTATAAATGTAAGTGTTGCACCATGCCAAATACCACTGATAAAAAAAGTAATCAGTAATGCAATTACAATACCCCAAACTTTATATTTTCTAAAATAAAAAGATAAAGGAGTGTACACATAGTCTGTTAGCCAAGTTATTAAAGACATATGCCAACGACGCCAAAATTCTGACATTGAACTTGCAAAGAAAGGGCGACGAAAATTTTGTATAACATCAACTCCTAAAATTTTTGCTGTACCAATAGCTATCAATGAATAACCACCTAAATCTGCATAAACCTGAAATGGGTATAATAAAGAAGCAAATAATAATGAATTACCATTATGCTGTTGAATATTATTATAAATAGCATCTAAATAAATTGCAATTCTATCTGCAACAACTAATTTCATAAAATAACCCCAGAGCATCATTTTCAAGCCTTGCACGATTAATCCATAATTAATTTTTTTTAGTTTATTGAACTGGGGCAACATATTTTTTGCACGTTCAATAGGCCCTGATAAAACCAATGGGAAAAAAGAAATAAATAGTGCTACAATACCAATATTTTTTTCTGATTTAATTTCTTCATTATATACATCAACTGTATAACCTATTGCCATAAAAGTGTAAAAGGAAATTCCGACCGGTAATAAAAAACTTATTTCGGGCAATGGATAACGAATATGAAATTTTTCAAGAAGAATAAACGTTCCATGATTGATGGAATTAAAATATTTAAAGAAAAACAAAGGCAGTAAAATCAATATAATATTGATTACCATATATTTTCTTTTCTTTTCATCAACATCTGTTTTATCTATCAGTCTTGTAAAAAAATATGTTGATGCAGTAATACCGGTAGTTAAAAAAGCATATACCGGTTTAATATTAATGTAAAAAAAGTAGCTGGCAACAAGTAAAACTATCCACCGATATTTATTAGGAGTTAAATAAAATAAGATTACGGTGATAGGAAAAAAGATCAAAAAATTGATTGATGTAAATACCATAACAAATCACTTAAACTTTAGAAAGAATAATCTCAATCATATCTCCAACATTTCGCATTTTATTCAACTCTTTTAACTTGAACTTTACAGAAAATTTATTTTCAATTTCTGTTATTAATATCATGTGCGTCAATGAATCCCATTGATCAACATCATTTGCTGTTAAATCATCTCTTAAAACAATTGTCTTATCAGTAAATACATTTCGGAATATTTCCGTTAACTGATTAATTAATTCTGCTTTTTCCATAATCATATTTTTGAGTTTACGAAATCTTTTTTCATCAATACTTTTTTATTAAAAGGCAAATAATCTAATATTTTAGAATTTGAAGATTCTTTAATTACACCAATTTCAAATCCTGCCTTTTCATAGGTTCTTATTGAAGGAATATTGCTTCCAAATATTTGTACACAAACATGTGTCACATGCGGATGTACAGTTAAAAGGTTTGCAATTATTTGATTATTTAATCTGCCAAGCAAATTATTACCGCGAAATTGACTGGC
The DNA here is from genome assembly GCA_903832075.1 of uncultured Chitinophagaceae bacterium. Lineage (GTDB taxonomy): Bacteria > Bacteroidota > Bacteroidia > Chitinophagales > Chitinophagaceae > CAILAF01. The sequence goes on along the minus strand of CAILAF010000477.1, from coordinate 3,330 downwards.
CACATAACCGGCACCAATCTGAATGGTATTAGGTGAATAATCAATGTGCAATTCGCGGATTAGTGGATTTATCTCTTTTGCCTTTTCAAGGTATTTTTTTGGAATAATAAAATTCAATAAGTTTCCCTTTAATATGTTTGAAGGAATACCTTCAGAAAGTTCTACCCAAGCACTTAAAGCTGCAGCAATTTGCCCATTCTGTTCAGCGATGAGAAAACTTGAAATTGAAAGTTCACATCCATCCACTTCTTCTGCCAACATTGCTGCAATAAATTTTCTTACTTCATCAATTGATAATCCAAAGACGGTAGAATAAGATAGTTTATCTGTTCCACTTTTTTCGGCTTCAATAATCGTTTCAACCAGAAATGGAATATCAGTAATAGTTGCAGTTCTGAAATTAAAATCATTCATAGTTATATAGTTATATTTTTCTTCAATGCATTTCTATCAATCTTTCCATTTGCATTTAATGGAAATGAATCTTGAAATAAAATTTTAGCAGGTATCATATAATGAGGCATTTTTGATTTTAAATATTCAATCAAACTTGTTTCATTAAATTTTTGTCCTTCAACAAAAAGAATAATTTCTGTGTTTTCAATTTTATTTTGATATGCAACTGCAATAGCATTTTGTCCTGCTAAAAATTCTCTTCCATGGTATTCAATTTCGCCTAATTCAATTCTATAGCCTTGAATTTTTACTTGATAATCTAATCTGCCAGAATACATGATATCTCCATCATCATCAAAATAGCAAAGGTCACCTGTTCTATAAAAACGCATTTTTATTCCATCAATATCAAGATGAAAAAAAGCTTCTGCATTTTTTTCTGAATTTTTCCAATAGCCTATTGTTAATTGCGGACCAGCAATACACAATTCACCTTTTTTGTTATTGCCAAGAATATTATTTTGATCGTCAATAATAATTGCAGTTAATCCATTCATTGGTTTTCCAATTGATAACATTCCATTCAATTGTTTACTATTACCTAATCTTTCAACTTTATAATAAGTACAATAAATAGTTGCTTCGGTTGGTCCATAAAAATCATATATGATTGCATTAGGAATACATTTAGCCCATTCATTCACTAAATCTAACGGCGAAGCTTCTGCAGTTAAAATATTATAACGCATACTTGGCACATCAATCTCATCAAAATAAGGTCGCAAGAAACGAATCATTGATGGAGCCATTGCTCCAAATGTGAGTTTATGATTTTCTAATAACCCAAACACATAACTATATTTAATTTGATCGTGTGGAATGGTATAAGTACAAGCACCTTTCAACAACGGAACTAAATAAGATTGAACAGAAACATCAAAAGTTAAATCGAAACATTGCAAACAACAATCATCTGCTGATATGCTGAAACCCACAGCCCAAAAGGATTTCATAAATGCAGCAATGTTTCCTCTTGACAATTGCACACCTTTAGGTTTTCCTGTACTGCCTGAAGTAAAAAGTATATAAGCTAATGAATCATCAGAAATATTTTTAAAATCAAAGTCAGCTGTAACATTCGGCAATTGAGAACTTTGTATTAAGTTGAATTGCGATAAATATTGATCTTGTTTTGAATCAATGATCAATTCAATTTCTGCTTGAGAAATAATTTCAAGAATTCTATCTTTTGGTTGCAATGGATGTAATGGCACATAAGCCAAACCTTCAAACCATATTGCAAAGATGGATGCATAAGTTTCAATATCATCATTAGCAACTAATCCAACCTGTTTACTTTTAAAATGTCTTTTCTTTATTTCCGAACTTATTTTAGAAATGCAAATTGCAAAATCGTGATAAGTGTAAAATTTGTCATTAATACAAAAAGCATTTTTTTCTTTATAATTATTGACAGCTTCAATAAACGGAGTTATTATTTGTTCAATAAACATAAAATGAGTTTTTAAAATAATTTAATTAGTTCCGTCAAACGGCATCATTGGTCTTGCATCACTTTGATTTACACCATCACCGTTAAAAACCTTTTTAACTGTTAACCAAATTATTTTCATATCAAGTGCAAAAGATAAATGATCAACATAATAAACATCATACATAAACTTTTCATTCCAACGAATACTGTTTCGCCCGTTAACCTGCGCCCAGCCTGTAATTCCGGGTTTTACTTCATGCCGACGATTTTGTTCTTCATTAAATAAAGGAATATATTTAAACAATAAAGGGCGTGGACCAATTAAACTCATATCACCTTTTAAAACATTAAATAATTGCGGCAATTCATCTAAAGAAGTTTTGCGAATGAAGTTTCCAAATTTTGTTATTCGCTTTACATCCGGTAGTAAATTTCCTGCAACATCTTTTTGGTCATTCATTGATTTAAACTTAACAATGCAAATTTTTTTTTGATGTAACCCCGGTCTTTCCTGAAAAAAAAATGGTTGCGTTTTATTAACGAAGAATAAAATGAAAGCAACAATGATAATGATTGGCGATAAAACAATCAACACACTTAAACTAATGATGATATCTATTAAACGCTTAAAAAAGATTGCATACATTTTATGCTGTTTTAAGTAAATGCTTTAACCCTTTTTTTACAGGCAACTGCCATAACAGTTTGCACCAATCATGATTACCTTCAATTAAACCAGGTCCATTTTCAGTAATTACAATATCCCAACCGATCGATCTGTTTTGAGGATATAATTTTGCAGCAGTAGTAACCAGTTCAATCGTTTCTTTCCAAAATGGAATTTGTAAACCCACTATTGTTGTTTGTGTTATTGGATGAATGATGACATCTTCTTTTGTAATATCACTGTAAACAGCCGGACCATAAATGATTCCGGTAACTTCACAAATTGGTGCAGCTATATTTCCCGCAGCCATATTATCAACTTTTGAATTCACTGAAATGCGTTGACGACAACCCAAAAATTCTACTTCATTTTTACTATTCAGTTGCGTAAATATTCTTACGGTATTTACAGCAGAAGGAGATAATTTTATTAGTGCCTCATGTTGAATAATATATTCCTCCACCAAATCGTATTCCGACTTTTCCAAAAACAAAATAAGCGTTTGGATAGTAAACTCATTTGCATTTCTTATCGCAACTTGCTTACCACATTTGCCATCCGCCACTTTAAAAACAATTTTACCGGAAGGATTTTTCAATATTTTTTTTGCGACAGTCAAATCATTTTTTAGATCTTCAATATCAGCAACAGAATGAACAAAAAACTGTTTATAGGATTTATAAAATTTTCTTTTGTCATCCAGAATATCTCTTTTATTCATTGGATTCATGATTAGCTGATATTCATACATATAACCTGTTCCTGCCCAATC
>CAILAF010000476.1 GCA_903832075.1 uncultured Chitinophagaceae bacterium | reverse complement strand
TACATGTTATCAAATAGATTTAAACTTTCTGATACAGCAACTGCATTTAGTAATCATCTAAGAAAAAGTGATACAGCTACTATGTTAAGCAATTATGCTCGTACTGCAAATATTCCAAGTGTTGCAGGAAAAGTAAATTATACAGATACAGCATCAATGATTGCTCCATATTTAAGAAAGAGTGATACAGCTTATGCATTGAGTAATCGATTAAAGATTAGTGATACATTAAATATGTTGAGTGGTTATAAAACTTATTATCCAAGAACAGCCATTTCATTAACAACAACAGGAACTACTGGTGCTGCAACTTATAATAGTTCAACAGGTGTTTTAAACATACCTCAATATTCTGGAGGATTAGGAACTGTAACATCAGTATCTGCAGGAACAGGAATGAATTTTACAACCATTACTGGAAGCGGTGCGGTTAATGCAGACACAACTGTTCTTTCAACAAAATTGAATGTATTAAATCAATTAAATAAATATACTGGAACATCAAACACAACAACTGTTGGAACTATTACAAGTGGTGTTTGGAATGGTTCGGCTATATCAAATTCTTACTTAGCTAATTCAACTATTAGTGGTGTTTCATTAGGTTCTAATTTATTTTCTCACACTAATGGTTATGGTTTAAGTGGAAGTGCTTATAATGGAAGCGCCGCACAAACTTGGAATGTAGATACCGCAGGAACAATTGTAAGTAAAAATTATTTTTCAAATTTAGGTATGAAATATAGTGATACCGCTTCAGCATTTAGTAATCATTTACGTAAAAGCGATACTGCTTATATGTTGAATAATCGATTGAAGATTTCCGATACATCAAATATGTTAAGCGGATATGGTAAAAGTGGCCAGGTTGTTAAATATAGTGATACCTCTGCAATGTTGACGAACAGAGTAAAAGTAAGTGATACAGCTACCATGTTAAGTGGATATGCAAGAACAGGTAATGTTTCTTCTTCTGCCAGCAAAGCTTATGGAATGTTTGGAGATACTACGGTTCAATCTATCAGTTCAAATACTGCAACAGCTGTAAAAATTGGATACACAGAAGTTGCAAGTGGAATTAGTTTACAAAGTGGTACACAAATGAAAGTTACAAATACCGGTGTTTATAATTTTGTAATTAGTATTCAATTGAAAAGTAGCAATAATAATTATCAAGATTCATGTTGTATTTGGTTAAGAAAAAATGGTACTAATATTGCCAGAACTGCAAGAGACTTTGCTTTTACTTATTGGCCAAATCAAGCAGCAACAGCGGTTTCGGCTAATTACACAATTAGTTTAAGTGCAAGTGATTATATAGAAATTTATTGGAGTGCAACTAACAATAATATGACATTAGATTATGATCCAGTAGAAACAAACCCTGTAAGACCATCTCAACCAAGTGTTATTGTAACTGTCCAGCAAGTCAATTAAAATTATTTGAGTATATAAAAATGGTAATCATTATGATTACCATTTTTATTTTTTATGATTGATAAACAATATTATAAATTAATTATATTGCTGAAAATATCAAAATATATATTTTATAAATAGTGTGATGAATCATTTTGGAGGGTGTTTTCACCACAATAAAAAGGTGTTCTCACTCTTTTTTTAAATAAAAAATATCTTGAATATTGTTTTCTTTTTTTAATAAAAACTATTGTATGAAAAAAAATTTGCTACCACTGCAACTTTTTATGTTGCTATTTATTTTATTGTTTATCACTTCAACAAATGCTCAAATTAATTTGAATGATAAATTACCGATTGATCCTAATATTAAAGTTGGCAAGTTGCAAAACGGCCTTACTTATTATATAAGAAAGAATGCAAAGCCGGAGAAGAAAGTTCAATTGCGTTTAGTTGTTAATGCAGGGTCTGTATTGGAAGATAAAGATCAGCAAGGATTAGCGCATGTTATGGAACATATGAATTTTAATGGATTAAAACATTTTCCTAAGAATGAATTGGTAAATTATTTACAATCTATCGGTGTTCAATTCGGCGCCGATTTAAATGCTTATACCGGTTTTGATGAAACAGTTTATATATTACCAATTCCAACAGATAATCAAACTAAGATTGATAGCGGCTTTACTATTTTAGAAGATTGGGCAGGTAATGCATTACTAGATGTTACTGAAATTGATAAAGAACGTGGCGTAGTGTTAGAAGAATCTCGGTTGCATAAAAATGCAAATGACAGAATGATGAAAGTTTATTTTCCGAAATTATTCAATGGTTCATTATATGCGGATCGTTTACCAATAGGATTGGATAGTATCATTCAAAATTTTAAACCTGCATCTTTATCCAGATTTTATAAAACATGGTATCGTCCTAATTTAATGGCTGTTATTGTAGTTGGTGATATTGATCCTGCATTGGCAGAGAAAGAAATCATTCAACACTTTAGTAAATTTAAAAATCCAGTTCAAGAAAAACCACGACCCTCAATCATTCCAATTGCACAAAGAAAAAATGATGAAGCTGTTGTTGTAACCGATAAAGAATTTCCATACACAGTTTTACAAGTCATCAATTTTATTGAAAAGAAAAAAATATTATCTACTTGGTCTGATTTAAAACAATCAATTATAGAAGATCTTTTTAATAATATTATTAGTCAGCGTTTAACTGAATTAACCAAACAGGCCAATCCACCTTTTGTTTTTGGTAATGCAAGTTTTGAAGAAATGATACGTGGGTATAGAATCTTTGGTTTGGTTGCAGTTGTAGGAGATAAGCCAGTAAAAGATGCAATCAATGCATTGGTAAATACTACAGAAAGCGTAAAGCAATTTGGTTTTATACAAACAGAATTAGATAGAGCGAAAAGTACATTGCTCAATCAAACTGAACAAGCTTTTAATAATAAAGACAAAACAGAGTCTTCCAACTTTGTACAAGGATATATAAATAATTTCTTGTCTGGTTTCCCAATTATCGGCATTACTAATCGTTACAATTTTATCAAACAAATTTTACCAACTATTACATTAACTGATTTGAATGCATTGGCAAGTAAGATGGAATCTAATCAAGGAAAGTTTGCTTTGTTGATGGCATCTGAAAAAGAGGCTGCTAAACTTCCTAATAATACTGAACTTTTAAATTTTTTGGCAGATGCTAATAAACAAAAAGTAAAAGCGTACGAAGAAAAAACAATTGCAAAAACTTTAATAGACAAAGAGCCTGTTGCAGGAAAAATTACAGATGAGAAAAAGAATGTTGCTTTAAGAACAACAGATATTACTTTAAGCAATGGTATTACAATTACATTAAAGCCTACAGATTTTAAAAATGATGATATACAAATGGATGCATGGCGTTTTGGCGGTTCTCATAATTATAGTTTGAATGAAAAAGAAAATGCTGAAAATGCTGCTACACTTGTTCAAACAATGGGAGTAAAAGATTTTTCTCCAACTGATCTACAAAAATTTTTATCTGGAAAAACAGTAAGTGCACAACCTTATATAAATGCGTATGAAGATGGTATTCAGGGAAACAGCAGTATTAAAGATTTTGAAACTTTATTACAATTGGTGAATTTATATTTTACTCAACCAAGAAAAGATGAAATACTATTTAAATCTTTTATTACAACGCAAAAATCATTCGCACAAAATTTAAAAGCAGAACCATTTAATTATTTTGCTGATACACTTTCTAAAATAGAATTTGAAAATAACCCATGGGCAAGTGGATTGCCCAATGCTGCTGATTTTGATAAAATCAATTTAGCAAAATCTTTCAATATTTATAAACAAATATTCGGCAATGCTTACGGTTTGCATTTCACATTTGTTGGTAATCTTGATTTGAATAAGGTGAAACCTTTGCTGGAACTATATTTGGGAAGTTTGCCGTCTTCTCAGAAAGAAAATAAATTTACTGATGAAGGTTTAAGACCAGCAAAAGGAATTGTAGAAGCAACAATTGCTAAAGGCGCTGCCAAACAAAGCCAGGTGAATGTAATTTTTACTGGCGAGGCGAATTATAGTCAGAGCGAAAGTTTAAAATTAAATGTATTAGCCGAAGTGTTGACTATAAAAATTATTGAACAATTGCGTGAAGAAATGAGTGGTATTTATGGTGGTGGTGCATCGGCTTCTATTTCAAAACGTCCTTATGGTCATTACAATTTTTCTGTTCGTTTTCCATGCGGACCTGAAAATGTTGATAAATTAACTAAAGCATTATTTGATATCTTAAATAATATTTTACAAAAAGGAATTGAACAAAAAGATTTAGATAAAGTAAAAGAAACATTGAAAAAACAAAATGATGATGCTATTAAGGAAAATGATTATTGGGTTGATGGATTAAGCGGTGGTTGGATTAATGGTGATGATACTATTTGGTTACTTGATTATTCTAAAAAAGTGGATGCTATCACCATCAATGAAATTAATGAAACCGCAAAAAAGTATATCAACTTGAAAAATTATATTAAAGCGGTATTGAATCCAGAAAAATAAAATCGCTATT
>CAILAF010000475.1 GCA_903832075.1 uncultured Chitinophagaceae bacterium | reverse complement strand
GCCATTTATTTTGTTTGGCATTATATTGAGGCTGGAAGAAAATCTGAAGTTGATAAAGTAAGATTAGAAAGTTTAGTAAAAGAATTAGAATTAAAAACAATTAAGTCGCATATTAATCCGCATTTTATTTTTAATGCATTAAATAGTATTCGTGCTTTGGTTGATGAAAATCCACAGCGTGCAAGAACTGCCATCACTGAGTTAAGTAATATTTTAAGAAGTAGTATGCAAGCGGAAAAATTAGAGATGGCTCCATTTGAAAGAGAATTAAATATTGTAAAAGATTATTTGGCATTGGAACAAATTCGATTTGAAGACAGATTAAGAGTAGAATATGATATTGATGATGATACAATGGATCAACCCGTTCCTCCAATGATGCTGCAAACATTAGTGGAGAATGCTATTAAGCATGGCATCAGCAAACATGTAAATGGCGGAACGGTAAAAATTATTTCGGCTTTTAAAAACAATCATCTTGAATTGATTGTTCGTAATTCAGGAAAATTGAATGTTTATAAAAACGAAGAAGGCTTTGGAATTGTGAGTACACAAAACAGATTGAATTTATTATACGGAGTAGATGCACATTTTGAATTAAAAGATATTAACGGTGGAATGGTTGAAGCTAAAGTGATTATTCCTGTTAAAACAATTAATTGATCTATTGTTTGAATAAAAAACGTTTTTGCTATGGCAATTAAATCTATGATTATTGATGATGAGCGTTTGGCTCGCAATGAATTAAAAAAATTATTGCAATCACATAACGATATTGAAGTGATTGAAGAAGCAGCGAATGCTGATGAGGGAATTGAAAAGATAGAACAATTCAATCCTGAATTGATTTTTTTGGATATTCAAATGCCGGGTAAAACAGGATTTGATTTATTGGCAGAATTAGAGAAAGCACCTAAAGTAATTTTTACAACTGCTTATGATGAGTACGCAATCAAAGCATTTGAAGTAAACGCATTGGATTATTTGCTGAAACCCATAGAACCAAAGCGTTTGGCTGATGCCATTCATAAATTGCAAGATGAATTGATGAAAGAAAAATTAGGAATGAATGGTGTATTTAATCGTGGACCACTAACTGAACAAGATCAAGTTTTTGTTAAAGATGGCGAACGTTGTTGGTTTGTAAAATTGGGAGAAATAAGATTATTTGAAAGTGTTGGCAATTATGCAAAAGTTTATTTCAGTACCAATAAACCACTCATCTTAAAATCACTGAACGCATTGGAAGAAAGATTGGATGAAAGAATGTTTTTCCGCGCTAACAGAAAGCATATTATTAATTTAAGATGGATAGAAAAAATTGAACCTTACTTTAATGGTTGTCTATTAGTTGATTTGAAAGGTGGTGAAAAAATTGAAGTTAGTAGAAGACAAACTGTTAAGTTTAAAGAAATGATGAGCTTATAAATGCCTCCCTCAAGTTGCCCCTCCAAAAGAGGGGCTCTTTATATCTTTAATCATCAAATAATAATTCATGAAAAAAAATATTCTTTTTGTAGCCATACTTTTTTCTTCAAGTATTCTTGCACAAGACATCAACTCCATTATCAATGATAAAGAAGTTGAACGAATTGAAAAAACTTTATCATCCGATGAAATGCGTGGCCGACGTGCATTTACACCAGACATTGAAAGAGCTGCTTCATTTATTGCAGATGAATTTAAAAAAACAGGTTTACAAACATTAAATAACAGTAATTCTTATTTGCAAGAATTTTCGATGATAAGAACAAAATTTATTTCTTTATCCTGCACTTTCGATAATATTTCTGTTGATTCAAAAGATGTAATTATTGCCACTGCACAAACAGAATTAAACATCACCGAAAAATCCGGATACGAAAAAACAACTATTGCAATGGGCGGCAATCTTTTTTCGGAAGCGCAGAAATTAATTTATTCAGGTAAAAATTATTTGGTAATTGTTGATACAAGTTTTGCAAAAAATTATAACAGACTAATTAGAATGAAAAGTCAGTTATTCAAAACAAATAATTCAGTTGTTTTTGTATTAGCAACAAAAGCTCCCGAAACATTCAGTATTACTGCAAAACAAGAAGTAACAGAACAAAAATTAGCAAATGTTGTTGGTATGTTGAAAGGAAAATCTAAACCCAACGAGTATGTTATTTTTTCAGGTCATTATGATCATTTGGGTGTTACCAATAAACCTATTAACAACGATTCAATTTATAATGGCGCCAATGATGATGCAGCCGGAACAACCGCTGTAATGATGTTAGCAAAATATTTTAAAGCATTACATAACAATGAGCGTACATTAATTTTTGTTGCATTTACCGCTGAAGAAATAGGTGGATTTGGTTCTCAATATTTCTCTAAACAATTTAATCCCGAGCAAGTAATGGCGATGTTTAATATTGAAATGATTGGCACTGAAAGTAAATGGGGCAATAACTCTGCTTACATTACGGGTTATGAAAAAACAGACATGGGAAAAATTTTACAAAATAATTTACAAGGAACTGATTTTACTTTTTATCCTGATCCATATACTACACAAAATTTATTTTATCGTTCCGATAATGCAACGCTTGCAAGATTAGGTGTGCCTGCGCATACAATTTCAACTTCTAAAATGGATAGTGAACCTAATTATCATAAATTAACTGACGAGATCGGAACTTTAAATATGAATAATATGGCTGAGATTATAAAAGCCATTGCATTAAGTTCAAAAGGAATTATCAATGGAAAAGAAACACCATCAAGAGTTGATGCTAAAACTTTGAATTAAATTTTTACAGGAACGCTGTGTATTGCATCACTAATTTCTTTGATTAGTGATGCATCTTTTTCTATCGCATTGCCAACAACAATCATATCGGCACCTGCTTTACAATTCAAATATGCTTTTTCTGCATTGGTAATGCCACCACCAATTATTAACGGCACTTCAATATTCTTTGCAACTTTTTCAATCATGTTTTCAGTAATTGGTCTTTTTGCACCGCTGCCTGCATCCATAAAAATTAATTTCAATCCTAACATTTCTCCGGCCATAGCTGTACACATAGCCACATCATTTTTATCTGCCGGAATTGGTGCTGCATTCGAAATATATGAAACGGTTGTTGGTGCTCCACCATCTATTACCATATAACCGGTGGGTAAAATTTCCAAACCACTTTGTTTTACAAATGATGCGCTTACTACATGTTGACCAATTAATAATTCGGGATTACGACCGGAGATTAAAGAAAGATATAACAGCGCATCGGCATAACGACTTACTTGTGATGGAGCTCCTGGAAATAAAATAACAGGAATATTGCTGGATGTTTTTATTTGACGAATACAATCATCCAAATAATTAGATATCACTAAACTTCCACCAACAAAAAAATAATCCACTTTGGCATCAATTGCTAATCCAACCAATTGATCAATACTTTCATGATCAATCTTATCAGGATCAATTAATACGGTAAAAGATTTTTTCCCGGCTTTCTTTTTTTCAACTAATTGTTGGTACAAACTATTCTTCATGCCATTCATTAAAGTATTAGTGCAAAAATGCAAAAAACTTTGTACTTAAATATTTTAAAACAAAAAATAATAGATTTAAAGATAAGTTTATTCAAATTAATGCTGCTTTATTCGCCAGCAATATCTGCAACTTGACCAGATTCAAACATATTACAATCATACCGCGGCAAAGCTTGTTTGCGATTAATTAAATCATCAGCACTAATATCTCTAGGTTCTACATTAAATGAAAATAAACATTTGTTGTTTGTTAAAATAGATTCTGTTTCATTTGTAAAACTGTGAAAGCCTCCGTATGGATAACAAAAAGTTTTATAAACTAATCCTTTTGTAATTTTTTCCAAGAATTCGAATGATGTTTCAATTTGATATTGTTGTTGCTGAAATGAAAGTTTGCTCATTACCGAATGATCTACACTATGACTACCAATAATCATTCCCGAATCTTGCATCTCTTTTATTTCATCTAACGATAAATAAAAATCTTTGACTATTTTTTCTTCTGCCTCTAATAATTTTTCTTTTAATATTGCTAATACTTTTTCTCTTGCTTCATAACTAATATAGTAATTCAATATTTTTTTTACTTCCGTTGTGTATTCATCATTGCTTTGAGTGATATAAGTATTGTTTCTAAAAGAAGAAACTTTTTTATCTATCAACATATCATCAGTAATGATTTCTAACAACGCTTCCCAAATTTTCTTTCCTCCATATTTTCCCAATAACAAATGTGTAGCATGCACACCCAACAATTGTTTGCTTTGATAATTTCCAGTGCTCACATAAAATATTCCCCACAAATTTCTTTTTTGTAATTCACTAAAAACAAATTGATAATGGTCTTTTAACCCATCATCAAATGTTAGTATTACACCATTAACAGGAATACCTGTTGTAAAACTTTCAATAAAATTTTCTTTTGAAACAAAACCAAATTCTTTTTCAAAAAAGTTGAGTTGCTTTTTAAAATCATCCACATGTAAAAATCTGAAATAAGGATAATCTTTACTCTGTTCCCTAACATAATGATACATGATTGCCTTCATGATGATGTTTTCAATTATTAAATCAGGCTACAATGTAGCAATGATAAGCATTACAAGCTAACTGTTTTATAAAATATTTTTGAAACAGATACCATAAAACAAATTTTATTCATCCATTCTATAATACAGAAATTAATTGATTCCACAGACAAAAAAATTAAAAATTCTTTTCTACAGGTGTGGACATTTAAGCAAACGCAATACTGCGTTGCAGTATGGAGAAATTAACACAGATTTTCCACAAGCTGTGGATTTAAAACACCTTGAACTTTCGATGTCGAAAGATATTTTCGTCAACCGCTTATAATTTTTTGAACGGGAAATAAAAAGCACTAAATCAATATAAATTAATTTAATCGGAATCATGGCTAACCCAAAAACTAACAAAGGCTTGCAATTCTCTCGCCGTTTTACAAAAGAAGATGTAAGCGTGTTCGATTTATTCGAATACGATTACAGAACAAGTGTGATAAAAAATCCCACAGGCGAAATTGTTTTTGAAATGAATAATGTTGAAGTACCGAAGCAATGGAGTCAAATTGCAACAGATATTCTTGCACAAAAATATTTTCGCAAAGCAGGTGTTCCACAAGCTGATGGTTCTTTGGGTAGAGAAACTTCTGTAAAACAAGTTGCACATCGTATGGCAAATTGTTGGAGAGTTTGGGGTGAACGTTATAATTATTTTGCTTCCGAAAAAGATGCACAAATATTTTATGATGAATTAGCATACAGTATTTTAAATCAATCATGCGTTCCTAATTCTCCGCAATGGTTTAATACCGGTTTGCATGAAAGCTATGGTATTACCGGAAAACCACAAGGTCATTATTATGTTGATCAAACCGATGGTGAATTAAAAAAATCAAAGAATGCTTATGAACGTCCTCAACCACATGCATGTTTCATATTAAGTGTTACCGATGATTTAGTGAATGATGGTGGCATTATGGATCTATGGGTTCGCGAAGCAAGAATTTTTAAATATGGTTCTGGTGTTGGAACTAACTTTTCTCAAATACGTGGTGGTGGCGAAAAACTCAGTGGTGGCGGTACTTCCAGCGGATTAATGAGTTTCTTAAAAATTGGTGATCGTGCAGCAGGCGCAATAAAAAGTGGTGGTACAACACGTCGTGCTGCTAAAATGGTTTGTTTAGATTTAGATCATCCAGAAGTAATTGAATTTATTAATTGGAAAGTTGGGGAAGAAAAGAAAGTTGGTGCATTGATTGATGCAGGATATGATTCGCATTACGAGGGCGAAGCTTACTTAACTGTATCAGGTCAAAACTCAAATAACTCTGTTCGTATTCCTAATTCATTTTTTGATAAGTTAGAAAAAAATGAAGATTGGGAATTGAAAGCAAGAACCGATGGCAGAGTAATGAAAAAAATTCCTGCACG
>CAILAF010000474.1 GCA_903832075.1 uncultured Chitinophagaceae bacterium | reverse complement strand
GTTTCTTTTATGTTTACACCAAGCTCATTCGCTACAATCCTTGACAGCGTTGTTTTTCCCAAGCCTGGTGGACCATGAAATAATACATGATCTAATGCTTCACCACGAATCTTTGCAGCTTTAATAAAGATGACTAAGTTTTCTATTATTTGTTGCTGACCGGCAAAATCTTCTATTTCTTTTGGACGAATGGTATTCTCGAATTCTTTATCCGCAGCAGTTAACTGTTCTTTATTACTATCTAAGTTTGGATTTGACATTAAAACAAATTTACAAAATACAATTCATCTATGGTTTTGCATATTTCATCATTTGCAAGATGATATCTGCATCCGGGCAATTTGATAAATATTTTTCTTTCTCACTTAATTTACAAACACCGGGATAATCGCCGCTTTTATTTGGCATATTGATAATGATTTGAAAATGCAAATGCGGTGGCCAATACCCGTTTTCTTTTTCTTCTCCAAAATGCGCAATGGTTTCTCCCATAGTGATAAACTTTCCTTCTTTTAAATGTTGAATATTTTTTAAAGAAAGATGACCATATAAAGTATGAAACGTAACAGCTTGCATTTGATGTTGTAAAATTAATGTTGCACCATAATCGCCATAATGATCATTAAAAGCATAACTGTGAATTACGCCACCAATCGGCGCAAACACCGGTGTGGCGGGCTTTCCCCAAATATCAATTCCTAAATGCAAACGACGAGGTTCTTCGGCATCATCAAATACTTTGCTTCTTGCATACAAACTTCTTAATTCGTTATAACCACCAATTCCATACAATGCATTATTGATTTGTAATTGATGATTAATATAATCGGTAAACAATTTTGTATCAGAAAAAATTTCTTTTGTGATTGATTGATTATCGGAAGTAAAATCCATCAACAATAATTTATCTGTTGAAGGATTGAATGGAACAACAGGATGAAATATGTGTTGATATTTTTTTAGAAGATTAATCATAATGTTCAATAAAGTTATGTTGCACAAGTGTGCGACGCAACTAAAGTTGAATAGATTTGTAAAAGTTGGTCACAAAAAAATAAGCTCAGAAAAAAATCTGAGCTTATTTATAAAATTGTTTATCGCAGCAAACCCTTTGGTACTGGCTTTTCCAGCAAATATTTATAAATAAATTTTGTTTTTAAATTAGCAAAGTGAATATTTTTTGCAGGTAAATTTCCCCAACCATGTCGGCCACCGGGATACAACATCAATTCAAAATCTTTGCCTTTATCTTCCAATGCAGAAATTAATTGAATACTATTTTGCATGTGCACATTATCATCCATAGTGCCGTGAACAATTTGCAATACACCTTTAAATCTATCAACATAACTTAACACGCTACTACTTTTGTAACCATCCGGATTATTTTTTGGTGTGCCCATATAACGTTCGGTATAATGTGTGTCGTACAAACTCCAATCAACCACACTGCCACCGGCCATAGCATGTGTAAACACATCGGCACCATAAGTTAATGCATAACAACTCATGTAACCACCATAACTAAATCCGGTGATACAAATTTTTGATGCATCAGCACCACCATTTGCAATAAACCATCTTGCCATTGTTTTATAATCCTGCATTTCCCAATAACCGAGATTGTGATACATATAATTCACACCTTCTTTTCCAAAATGTCCGCTGGCACGATGATCGAATGCAACTTGTATCAAACCTTCTTTTGCATAGAACTGGCGATTGGCACTCCAACTCCATGAATCCATTACTGTGCCTGCATTTGGGCCACCATAGATACTGATGAGCATTGGATATTTTTTATTCTTATCATAATTCAATGGCCAAGTTACTAATGCAGGTAAATCGTATTTTCCATCATCACTTTTTATTCTTATCAATTCTGTTTTAGCAATATTATAATTATCTATTTCAGTTCCTCTCGCATCACCTAATTCACGAATAATTTTTCCTTTATTATCAACCAATGTCATTTTATTTGGAGTAATTGCATTGTTATAAGTAGTGATAAAATATTTTGCGTTAGGAGATAAATTTATTTGTGCATGATTGTATTCACCAAAAGTTAATCTTCTAAAATCTTTTCCATCAAACTTTACAGAATATAAATCGGTACGAGCAGTATTTTCTTTGCTGCGTGCAACAAAATAAATGGTTTCATTTTTTTCATCAATGTATCGAATGCCTGTTACAGAATAATTTCCTGAAGTAATTGCATTTTTTAAAGTGCCATCTATATTATATAAATACAAATGATTCCATCCTGTTTTATCGCTTTGTGCAATGTATCCTTTATCGTTAGGTAAAAAATTTATTCTTCCGCCAACTCTGTCTTCCAAATCAATCCATGTTTTTTGTGTTTCATCATACACCGTTTTTTTTGTTCCTGTTGATGTATTGATTTCATAAATAGTTAAATGATTTTGATCTCTGTTCATCCACGGCAACCACATGGTATTATTGGTTTTGCGCCACATTGGCCAACCAAAATATTGATCATCTTTTTCATTAAAATCTGCCCAAACAGTTTTACCGCCATCAGGATTTACAAAACCAACTTTTACTTCAGGATTTTTATCGCCGGGTAATGGATAACGAGTTTCTTCTATAAACCCATGTTGTCCTTCGCTGTTATAAATTGGAAACATGGGCACCATACTTTCATCAAAATGTGCGTAAGCCAAAGTTTTACTATCGGGACTCCACCAAAAAGCACGATAACGTGTTGGACGTCCATAAATTTCTTCAAAATAAACCCAACTTGCATAACCATTTAAAGTAGTAAAATTTCCATCAGTTGTTAATTGTGTTTCTTTATTTGTTGTAAGATTATAACAATAGAGATTATTATTTTTTGTGTATCCGATATAATTACTGTCGGGAGAAAATGTTGGATTTTTTTCTTCATCCTTATCATTCGTTAATCTTCTTTCAACACCTTTTTCACGATAATATAAATCATTATCACGAACAGAAACTGATTTACCATTTGATAATGCCGCATTTTCTCCACCACGACCAAATCCACCACCACCGCGTCTTCCACCAAATTCACCACCGCCACCACCTTCAGTTGTTTCAGTTAATTTATTTGCTTTAATATCGAGAAAATTATTTTTTGCTGATGAATCAGGATGTATTTTTTGATTGATGATCACATGTTCATCATCAACCCATTTTACAATAAATGGTAATGGATTATAAAAATTAGCAGGCGTTTTATTTGCTAATAAATCTGCATCAGTAAAATCTTTTTTCTGTGCGTTGGTAACAAAACTTATTGCTATTAACGTTAAGAATGCAATACAAAATTTTTTTATCATGGCATTAGTTTTAGGACAATGAAGATAATGCCCGTCAACTAATGCACAGAATTTTTTTGATTAACGATTAAACCCCTATTATTATAGGCGAATCAGTTTGCAGGTGTAAACTTTTCAACCTTATTTGCAATCGATTTTACTGTCTGCAAATATTTAAAGATGGCATTTAAATCTGATTCTTTCATTTTCGAATACATCATCCATGGCATTATGGTATTGAAATCTTTTTCGCTAAGTGTTGGTGAATGAAAAGATGTATCCTGATAAATTTTAAATCGTTTAATAAATTGCTCAGCAGTCCACAATTTTAAACCATTTACATCGGATGTAAGATTGGAAGAACGTACAATACCTGCCGGCAATTTAAATTCTCTGTCGCCACCAAACTCAAGCCCGGCAATGATTTGGCCTTTCTTATCTTTTGTATGACATTCAACGCAGCCGGAAGCTGTAACTAAATATTTTCCATAGGCCAGTGTATCTGATTCTGCGGGTTTGTTTTGCAAATTGGCTTTTTGAGGAATTAAATGTTGAATGATACTGAAAGGAAAATCGGCTTTCGATTTTGGCACATCATTTTTAATTGATGGCAATGTTCTGATATATGCAATAATGGAATAAATATCTTCTTTGTCTAACATTCCATAATAATGATAAGGCATTACTGGAAACAATGCATTACCATCTCTGTCAACACCTGTTGTTATTGTTCTGAAAATTTCTCCATCAGTCCAATTGCTTAATTTATACGGCGTAATATTTCTTGAATAAAAAACGCCGGGAAATCCAAAATGCTGATCAAATGTTTCTCCGCCTCTTCCTTCAGTTCCTGCAACAATCGGACCTGCATATTTTGTCCAATCTCTTTGCGAATGACAATCCACACAAACCGTAACACAATTTGCTAAATATTTTCCTCTTTCAATTCTTGCGGCGGTTCTTTCAACAGTAATGTTTTCGGGCTTTCCAACGTTTGGTAAAAAAAACACAACATAAGAAATCATACCAATAAAAATTACTGCTAACGCAGCAATCAAGTATAATAAAATTTTGAAAACCTTTTTCATACTGAGGAATTTTTATGAGTTAAGGAAACAAAATAAAAATTAGTTTTTAAATATGCAATAGTTGAAGCATAAAAAAACCCGACTTTTTAAGTCGGGCTTTTTATTAAAACATTTAATTGAACTATATCACCACATTCACCATTTTATTTTTTACGAAGATGAGTTTCTTCACAGGTTTATTTTCTATCCATTTTTTTACTACTTCATTTGACAAAACAATTTTCTCCACTTCATCTTGTGAAGCATCCAAAGCAATATTGATATTGGTTCTTAATTTACCATTGATGCTGATTGGATAATCTTTTGAATTTTCAATTAAGTAAGCAGCATTAAACTTTGGAAAGGTTGCATCCAAAATAGAATTTTTATTTCCCAACGCTTTCCATAATTCTTCTGAAATATGCGGTGCATAAGGAACAAGCATGATTAACAACGGTTCTAACACTTCTCTTTTATTACATTTCAAATCGCTTAATTCATTTACACAAACCATAAATGCACTTACGGCTGTGTTGAAAGAAAAGCGTTCGGTATCATCTTCAATTTTTTTGATGGCTTTATGTAAAACTTTTAATTCTTCATTTGTTGCTTTTTCTTCATTCCAATGT
>CAILAF010000473.1 GCA_903832075.1 uncultured Chitinophagaceae bacterium | reverse complement strand
CAATCGGCACTCTGTTCCTTTTAGTTTGAAATATGCTGCAAGAACTAAAAGAAATGATTACTATTAATAAAAAAAATATTTTTTTCATTTAATTATTTTGAAGGCGCTTCGTTACATGATTCAAACCAAGAAGCATATTTTACATAATTATTAGTGATCCGATTAATTTCTCCGTGAATAATTTCCTGCGAAGCATCTTTAATTTTTTTTGCTGGCACACCGGCATAAATACTTCCGGCTTCAACAACCGTTCCTTCCAACACAACCGATCCGGCAGCAATAATGGAATTACTATTCACAATACATCTATCCATTACAATAGAACCCATACCAACCAAAACATTGTCATGAATTGTACATCCGTGAACCAAAGCATTATGACCAATAGAAACATTATTGCCAATATTAGTTGGATGTTTTTCGTAAGTGCAATGTATCACTGCACCATCCTGAATATTTACTTTATTGCCTATTTTTATATAATGTACATCGCCTCTAACAACAGCATTAAACCATACACTACAATTATCACCCATTATAACATCTCCAACAATAGTTGCATTGGGAGCTACAAAACAATTTTGTCCAAATTGAGGATGTTTATCTAATACCGGAAGTATTGTTGCCATAAATTAACGAATTTCGATTTCCGAATTTCGAACTTAAAATCGAGTAATGGAAATATAATGAGTGGAATTTCACAAAGACAACTATTTCTCAATCATGTAGCGCAAACTTCTGCTGCTCCAATTGGTATTGAAATGGTGAAAGCAGAGGGTATTTATTTATTTGATGTTGATGGGAAAAAATACATTGATGCTATTGCAGGATTTAGTGTTGCAAATATTGGTCATAGTAACCCGAAAGTTGTTGAAGCTGTTCAAATGCAGGCTGCGCAATACATGCATTTGATTGTGTATGGTGAATATATTGAACAACCGCAAGTAGCTTATGCAAAACTGTTGACAGAAAATTTTCCTTCATCACTCAATTGTGTATATTTTACAAATAGCGGAACAGAAGCAACAGAAGGTGCAATGAAATTAGCAAAACGTATCACCAATCGTTCAAAAATTATTTCATGTAATAAATCATATCACGGCAGTACACAAGGTGCATTAAGTTTAATGGGCGATGAATATTGGCGCAATGCATTTCGTCCTTTGTTGCCTGATATTTTTCATGTTGATTTTGGAAGTGATGAAACAATTAATTTGATTGATGAAAAAACTGCTTGCGTTATTATTGAAATCGTTCAAGCAGAAGCAGGAATTATTGTTCCAAAAAAAGAATGGCTACAAAAAATAAGAAAGCAATGTGATGAAAAAAATGTGTTATTGATATTTGATGAAATACAAAGTGGATTTGGCAGAACCGGCTCTCTGTGGGCATTTCAGCAGTTTGAAGTTGTTCCTGATATTTTATTATTGGGCAAGGCATTAGGTGGCGGAATGCCATTAGGTGCATTTATTGCCGATAAAAAATTAATGAACGCATTAACACATGATCCTGTATTAGGACATATTACCACATTTGGTGGTCATCCGGTTTCATGCGCAGCAGGTAAAGCAGCATTAGAAATTTTATTGGATGAAAAATATATTGATAAAATAAAAGAGAAAGAAAAAATTTTATTACAAGAAATCAATCATCCAAAAATTATTACTAAAAGAAGTTGCGGATTATGGATGGCAATTGAGTTTGATAGTTTTGAAACCAATCACAAAGTAATTCAACAATGTATTAAAAACGGATTGATCACCGATTGGTTTTTATTTGCTTCCAATTGCATGAGAGTTGCACCACCGCTGTGTATTACGGAAATTGAATTAAAAGAAATGTGTAAAATTATTACCAATTCAATTGATGAAGCATTGATTAAGTGATTTACAATTTTGCATAATGCAATGCAATTACACCACAATCAAAAGTTTTTGATTCTATCAATTTTAGTTTGATTGTTTCTTTTACATCTTTAAACATTGGAATTCCTTTTCCCAAAATAATGGGATTTAAAAAAATCCAAAATTCATCTATCAATCTTTCATTCAATAATGATTCGGAAGCAGATGGACTTCCAAAAATTAAAATATTTTTTCCCGATTGTTTTTTTATTTGATTAATCTTCTCCGCAAGTTGATCCTTAATAATGGTTGTTTTAATTAAGCCTGTTTCATTAATTGTCTTAGATAAAACAATCTTCGAAACTTTTTTATACCACTCTGCATGTTCTTTATCATGCTTTGTTGCATCGGGTTTATCGGCTGCGGTAGGCCAATAACTTTGCATCATTCCATAAGTTATTCTTCCGTACAATGCAGTGTCGGCTTGGTTTGTCATCTCTCCAACAAAATCAAAAACTTCATCATTAAATTTTATCCAATCCAATTCGCCTTTGGGTTTTGCCACAAAACCATCCAGCGATGCATGCATAAAAAATATTAAATTTCTCATAGTTGATGAATGTTTAGTTTCTTAATTTAATAAATGTACAATAGATTACTTAGCATTGTTTTCGAATTAAGCAACAAAAAATAATCCATCAAAAAATAAATCGCATAAATTGTATATTGTGTAAATAATTATTTTTTATGCGTGCCAAAACTATTTTATCCATTTTATGCAGCTTAATAATTCTTAACTTATCTGCACAAAAAACGATTGCCATTAAATGCGGGAAATTATTAAATACAAAAAACGGACAAGTTTTATCAAATCAAACTATCATTATAAAAGACAATAAAATTGAAAGTATTTTTGATACAAAATCATTTTCACAAAAAACAGATTCAATAATTGATCTTTCCAATTATTTTGTTTTACCGGGTTTAATTGATTGTCATACACATGTTTTATTGCAGGCAGATATTACCAGCGAAGATTATGATGTTCAAATTTTAAAAGAATCTATTCCTTACAGAACTATTCGTGCTGTTAGAAGTTGTGGTATTGCTATTCAAAACGGATTTACAACTATTCGTGATTTAGGAACTGAAGGTGCCGGTTTTACTGATGTTGATTTAAAGAAAGCCATCAACAAAGGCGAAATGATTGGACCAAGAATGTTTGTTTCAACATTAGCAATCAATACTACCGGACATTATCCTATTAAAGCATCTGATTATGCATGGCAATTACAATTACCCAAAGGTTTACAAGAAATAACCGGAGCCGATGAAGCCAGAAGAGCCGTGCGTTCGCAAATTGAACATGGCGCTGATTGGATAAAAATTTATGCTGATAGAAGTTATTATAAAATTGATGATGGCAGTTACAAAGGTTTACCAAATTTTACTGCTGATGAAATTAATGCAATTGGAGATGAAACTTTAAGAAGCAGAAAAAAATTAGCTGCACATGCCATGACACGCGATGGAATTATTGCAGCCATTAATGCTGGCGCAAGAACCATTGAACATGGAAATGGCATGGATGATGAGTGTATTAAATTAATGGTAGAGAAAAAAATATTTTGGTGTCCAACAATTTTTGTGAATGATTATGTGGCAGAAGGAAGAGCAAAAACAGGAAGCATTATCAATTTACAATTTAAACAAACTATGCCTGATATTTTTAAGAAAGCAATTAATGCCGGCGTTAAATTAGCTTATGGAACAGATATTGGCGGTTACGATTGGAATTTACCTCAAGCAAAAGATTTTGAATTTTTTGTACAATGGGGATTGACTCCGATACAAGCTATTCAAACTGCAACTACAACTGCAGCAGAATTATTAGAACAACAAGATTTAATCGGTGAAATTAAATCTGGCGCATTTGCTGATATTATTGCTGTAAAAGGCGATCCAACAAAAGATATAAAACTGTTACAACAAGTGCAATGGGTAATGAAAGATGGTGTTGTATATAAATCAGAAAAAAAATAATTTTCGTTTTTCATAATGCCGCTATGTCAGAAAAATATTTGTTTGCACTATTATTGTTAATCTTCATCACTAATTAATTTCAATGAAAATATTATTACAATACATTAAACCTTATAAATGGTTAATAGGATTAGCACTATTATTGGCTTCCATCAATCAAGTATTTTCAATGTTCGATCCAATGTTAATTGGATTTGCCATTGATAAATTTGCAAATCATCCTCATTTTTTTGATAAAGCATTAAAACTTCCAAGAACAGAATCAGAATTTTTTTGGGGCAATATTGAATATCATGGAATATTGTTTTATTTAATGTTGTTGGTGGGCACTGCCATGATAAGCCGCATTGCCAAAGCATTTCAAGATTATATGGTAAATGTGATTGTACAAAAATTCGGTGCAAAAATTTTCACCGACGGCTTAAAACATTCTATGCGTTTGCCTTATCAGGAATTTGAAGATCAAAGAAGCGGTGAAACATTATCCATCTTAACAAAAGTTAGAACTGATACAGAAAAATTTATTGGTTATTTCATTAATGTATTTTTTGCAATTATTGTAAGTGTCATTTTTGTAAGCATTTATGCAACACGTTTACACTGGAGCATCATGCCAGTTTACTTAGGCGGTACTTTATTAATTGGATTAGTAACAAGTTTATTAAGTAAAAAAATTAAAATCATTCAAAAAAACATTGTAAAAGAAACAACTGCATTAGCAGGCTCTACAACTGAAAGTTTGCGCAATATTGAAATTGTAAAAAGTTTAGGATTAACAGAACAGGAAGTACATCGTTTAAATAAAAACACGTATAAAATTTTAGGATTAGAATTAAGAAAAGTTAAAAGTATTCGTGCATTAAGTTTTATTCAGGGAACGATGGTAAACTTTTTACGTCAAACCATTACGTTTACTTTAATGTGGCTCATCTTTCGCGATGTATTAACCACAGGTCAATTAATATCATTACAATTTTATAGTTTCTTCATCTTCGGACCAATGCAGGAAATTGGTAATATCATTTTATCTTATCGCGAAGCAGAAGCATCATTAAATAATTTTCATGTGTTGATGTTGAAAAAAGTGGAACCTAAACCTGAAGAGCCAACAAAAATTGGGGTGATTGAAGAATTAGAATTTAAAAATGTTTCTTTCAAACATCAAACTGCACAATACAAAGCATTAGATAATATTTCGTTTGATGTTAAGAAAGGAGAAACCATTGCTTTTGTTGGACCAAGCGGTGCAGGAAAAAGTACATTGGTAAAATTATTGGTTGGATTATATCGTCCACCTGAAGGAAAAATTTTATATAATTCTGTTGATGGATTTGATTTGAATTTTGATGAACTCCGCAACCAGATTGGTTTTGTAACACAAGACACGCAATTGTTTGCAGGTACTATTAAAGAAAATTTATTGTTCGTTTATCCGAAAGCAACTGATAAAGATATTTATGAAGCACTACATAAAGCCAGTTGTGATAATTTATTATATCGTGCAGAAAAAGGAATTGAAACAATGATTGGTGAAGGCGGATTAAAATTAAGCGGTGGTGAAAAACAAAGATTAAGTATTGCACGTGCTTTGTTGCGTCATCCGCATTTATTGATTTTTGATGAAGCAACTTCTGCATTGGATTCAATTACCGAAGAAGAAATTACCAATACTATCAGAACAATTTCTCATGAGAAAGAACAAATTACTGTAATGATTGCACATCGTTTAAGCACGATTATGCACGCCGACAGAATTTTTGTTTTAGAAAAAGGACAAATTGTTGAAACAGGCAATCATCACGAATTGCTTGCTGAGAAAGGATTGTATTATGCTATGTGGAGACAGCAAATTGGTGAAAGAAAAATTTTTAGTCCAATTATGAATTAAGAATGATGAGTTCTGAGTTAAAAAATAATTCATAACTCTTAATTATTTTTATTCTTTATCAAACTTCTTCTTAAGATATTCTAATACCGAAGGATTCTCTAATCCTTCCATATCACTTAATTCCAATTCTAATGCTTTTGTGCTTAATTGTATTTCAAGCAACGAAATTAAAAGTGAAACTGTAAAAGAAACAAGACTTAATGCAAAAATAACATGCGCCCAACCCAATGCATTTATATAAATTAAATACATGCATAAAATGCACAACAAAAAAGTTAGCACGCCTAATGCCTGCATGTTTTTTATAAGCTTTAAACGATAACGCAAATTTTTAATTTGTCCCAGAATTAAATGTTTGTGTTCCTGACTTTGGTATTTATCATGTAAACTTCTAACTCTACTTGCCAATGCCAGAAAGCGATTGGTATAAGCCAGCATCACCAAACTAATTGCCGGAAATAATAATGCAGGTGTATTAATTGAAATATCCATTACACCAAATTATAAAAAATAAATTATTTACTCATTTCTTTTAATAATGCATCACTTATCTGCATTAAATTGGTTTGAAATTTTTGATTGATATCCATATTGAAAATACCTCTTGAAGTATATCTTCTTACACTAATTAATTTTTGTCCTGCCAATTTTATTAAATCGCTTTTTGAAATTGAATATTGATGAAAATACTCACCTCTGGAAAAACCTTGCTGAGCTGTTGATTTTATAACTAAAGTATCGCTAATCGTTATCAGCAAAGCAATATCATCAGCATTAATAATGTCTGCGCCATCTCCGTTAAGTATTATAAAAATATTGTCATTTACTGCTCTTAATCGAGCAGCTAAAAAATGAGACAAATTATTTTTTAGTGTTTGTTGACTTGTTACAATTCTTTTTTGATGCGTAAAGGAATCTGTTTGATTACTTTCTATTAATTGAGAAAAAGAAATAAAAGGAATGAATATGAAAATCACGATAAATGTTTTCATAAAAAATATTTTAAGATTTTTTTAAATTAGCATTTAATGGAAAATCTATTTTAAATGAAATATTTCTTCCCATTCCGTAAATGCCATGTTCTCTTGCATTATCGGTTGGGCTTGGGTTTTGATAGTTTCCATAAAAATATTTCAGTCTGCTTAAATGATCCCAATACGTAACATTAAATAAATTATTAGCCATTAAATACACACTACAAATTGTTTTACCCAATTTATTTACAAAACTTCCGCCAATACCTGCATTAAACAAAGTATAACCGGGTGTTCTTGTTTCAGTTCCGTATGCAGAATAAATTCTGTTTTGATTAGCATAATATTCCATCTGCAGTTTTACAAAACCATGTTTGATGTTGAGTGATTTATTATCAAAATCAAATCTCAATTCAGAAATACCATGCAATGGTGGAATAAATGGTAAATATTTTTCTGAATCGGAAACAGGCGTTGCAGATGTTGCACCTTTATTTTGAGCATATACTGCTGAAATACTGTTTTCAAAATGAATTGATTTTGAAGGATGCAAATCAATACTTAATTCACCACCGTATAAATTGGCGCGTGATGATTGAAATTTAAAAGTTTGAGAAACCCCTGAGCCCGCAATAATAGAATCGCTTCCGTTAACACCAATTAATTTTTGATTGTAGATATAATTATTGATGAAATTATTAAAGAGATTAAATTCAATCACTGCATATTTAGTTGAATAAACTATGCCAACATCTTCCTGTAAACTAAATTCCGGTTTAAAATCATCATTACCAATTTGATAAAATCCAGTGCCGGGATGTACACCATTGGCAGATATTTCAGAAATGTTAGGTGCTCTGAACCCTCTGGAAATATTGGCTTTCACAGAAACATGTTCAGAAAAATTATAAGTAGCACCAATGCTTCCTGACACTCCGGAGAAAGTATGATTATATAATTCAAATTCTCTTGCAGCACCAACTGTATCAATACCATAAACAGGCATATCAAAACCAGAAATTGGATTTGATTTTGTATATAATTGGTCGTTATGAAAAGTTCTGTTATCATAACGAATACCGCCTGCGATATCTAATTTACCAAACGTTTTTTTCGCTGTTGCAAAAGTACCTAAGTCAAATTGATGATAAGATGGAATCACGAATTCTGTTCCGTTGGTAACATTATTAGTTTGATACATTCCGTTAACACCAAAAGTTATGTTCCAATTATTAATATCTTTTAAAGAATATTTGATATCATAATTATAAGTATTCAGTTGTAAAAACAAACCTGCAACATTTTGATAAGGAATTTCAGGATGATTGTATTCTCTTCTTGTACTTTTTTGAAAACCTACATTCACCAAAAGTCTTGAGCCATCATTCAATATAAAATTATTTGCAGAGAAAATTCGGTAATGCTGCACATGTTGATGCAGTGTTTCAATTTTATAACTATTTAAATTGGCATCCGAAACAATTTGACGAACAGTATCTGCCTTGGTAATTTGTCGAGTAAATTTCCATGATGCACTATCTCTGCTGCCATCTGGAATTTCCTGCAGATCATCATAAATCACAAAATCTAAATGCGAATAGCCCCATTTACGATGTATGCCAACTGAAGCATTTGCATCTGTTTCATTAAAT
>CAILAF010000472.1 GCA_903832075.1 uncultured Chitinophagaceae bacterium | reverse complement strand
GGCAACGGGTTTGGTGGTTGATGATGGTATTGTTGTAACAGAAAATATTTTTAGAAAATTAGAAGAAGGGCTTCCTATTCGTAAAGCTGCATTAGAAGGAAGTAAAGAAATTTTCTTTGCAGTTATTTCTACATCACTAACATTGGCTGTTGTTTTTATGCCGGTAATTTTCTTACAAGGATTTACCGGAAGATTGTTCCGCGAGTTTGGTGTTGTGTTGGCAGCAGCGGTATTAATTTCTGCATTTGTTTCTTTAACAATTACTCCGGTATTAAATGTTTATTTGAATAAAAAGAATGCAAAGAATGGTTGGTTCTATGAAAAAACAGAACCATTTTTTAAAGGAATGGAAAGTGGTTATAAGAGTTTACTTCAATCTTTTATGAAAATAAGATGGGCTGCCTGGGTAATTATTTTAGTGTGTGTAGGTATTATGATTTTTGTAATGAAAAATTTACAAAGTGAAATTGCACCATTAGAAGATAGAAGCAGCATTCGTTTTCAATCAACAGCAGCAGAGGGTACCAGCTTCAGTTATATGTTGAACATTACCGATAAAATTGCTAATTATTTATATGATTCTGTTCCTGAACGAGATTTTGTTTTTGCAAGAGCTGGTAATGGTTTTGGTGGTGCAGTTAATTCTTCTCAACCAAGATTGGGTTTAATAGATCCTTCTTTACGTAAAAGAAGTCAGAATGAAATTGCAAATGATCTTCAAAAAAAATTATCTCGATTTAATGATGCAAGAATATTTGCTATTCAAGAACAAACTATTTCTGTGGGTTCAGGATCCAGAGCGGCGTTGCCTGTTCAGTTTGTTTTACAAAATCAAGATTTAAGCAAATTAAAAGAAATGCTTCCTAAATTTTTAGAAGAAGCAAGAAAAGAGAAAACATTTTCTAATGTTGATGTGAATTTAAAATTCAATAAACCTGAATTAGATATTACTGTTGACAGAATGAAGGTAAAAGATTTGGGTTTATCAACCTCTGATGTAATCTCTGCTATGCAATCTGCATTCAGTGGTGGAAGATTGGCATATTTTATTATGAATGGGTATCAATATCAGGTGATTGCTCAGGTTGATAGAACAGATAGAAATGAACCAAGTGATATTGAAAAAATTTATGTGCGAAATAATCAAGGAAAAAATATTCCATTAGATGCTGTGGTGCATATTGAAGAAAGTAGCAATCCTTCAACATTGTTTCATTTTAATCGTTATAAATCAGCAATCGTTTCTGCATCATTAGCAGAAGGAAAAACAATTGGTGATGGAATTACTGCTATGCAGAATATTGGTAATAAATTATTGGATCCAAGTTTTCAAACTGCATTAAATGGTCCATCACGTGATTATGCTGAAAGCTCATCTAACATTGCATTTGCATTTGGATTAGCATTGATATTAATTTATTTAGTATTGGCTGCACAATTTGAAAGTTTCTTAGATCCATTCACAATCATGCTTACAGTGCCATTGGCAATGGCGGGTGCATTATTAAGTTTATATGTATTCAATCAAACATTAAATATTTTTTCTGAAATTGGAATGATCATGTTGATTGGTTTAGTAACTAAGAATGGAATTTTAATTGTAGAATTTACTAATCAAAAACGTGAACATGGTATGTCTAAAATGAATGCTGTGATTGAAGCATCGGCTCAAAGATTACGCCCGATATTAATGACAAGTTTAGCAACATCATTTGGTGCATTACCTATTGCATTAAGTTTAGGTGCTGCATCTACCAGCAGAATTCCTTTGGGTGTTGTGGTTGTTGGCGGAATTGTTTTTTCATTAATACTAACCTTGTTTGTTATTCCGGCTGTTTATACTTTTATTTCAAGCGAACATAAAACAGAGCAATTAGAAATAACGGAATAAAATATTTTTATTTTATTTAAGAGCAGTACTTATTTGTACTGCTCTTTTTGTTTGATGATAAAAATCAGCGCTATCATTCATTCGAATAAATATCTTTACTAATAATTTTATAAAAGATGAATCATACTTTGGCCGACATAAGAAGAGATTATAAACTTCAATCTTTAAATGAAGAAGATGTTGCTGCAGATCCATTTATACAATTTGATAAGTGGTGGCACGAAGCAACAAATAGCCATATTGATGAAGTAAATGCAATGACATTGGCAACTGCAACAAAAGAAGGTAAACCATCTGCAAGAATTGTTTTATTAAAAGGTTATGATAAAGATGGTTTTATTTTTTTTACTAATTACAATAGTGCTAAAGGAAAAGAGATTGCGGAAAATCCATTTGCAACATTGGTTTTATTTTGGAAAGAATTAGAACGTCAAATTAGAATTGATGGAACAATTGAAAAAATTGCAGCAACCGATAGCGATGCATATTTTCATTCACGACCTGCAGGTAGCAGAATTGGTGCATGGGCATCGCCGCAAAGTAGTGTTATTGAAAACAGAAAAGTTATTGAAAATAATTTTCTGAAATACGAAGAACAATTTGGTACATCAAATATTCCACGTCCGGAACATTGGGGCGGTTATATTGTAAAGCCTTTATCTATTGAGTTTTGGCAAGGTAGAAGCAGTCGCTTGCATGATCGTATTCATTACAAAAAAGAAAATGATAATTGGAAGATTAAAAGATTGGCCCCATAAAATTTACAAATAAAAAAACTCATTTGAATAAAATGAGTTTTTTATTTTAATGATTATTATTTTCTCTTTATTACTTTTTCTACTGCATCAATAATAAACGGAGTATCTAATCCATATTTTTTTAATAGCTCTAATGGTTTACCGCTTTCGCCAAATGTATCTTTTGTTCCAATATATTCAATTTGCTCAGGAGATCG
>CAILAF010000471.1 GCA_903832075.1 uncultured Chitinophagaceae bacterium | reverse complement strand
GATAGCGCATTTTTTGTTTTTTCTTATTCTAAAAATGGTGACTGGAAAGATTTATACATCAATTTGCAAACTCCTTTAGATTCAGCATTTACTCCTTCAACTACTTTAACAAAAATTATTTCAGTTGGGAACCAGAAGGATAAAATAGAAAATATTTCTTACCAATTTGATTACAATAAAGCATTTTTGAAAACAACTTTACCTGAAGTAACAGTTAGTGCTATTCATAAAAAGCAAGTGGAATTATTTGATGAGGAATATTCAACCGGAATGTTCAGAAATAACTATGCAAAAATATTTGACGGAATAGAAAACGATCAGATAGCTCGCTATCCTGACGTCACAGATTTTTTACGTTTTCGAGGTATATTTAATAGAAATAGAGCATTAAACTATTTAAGGAAAAATAATTCTATCACTTTCTTTTTAGATGAAATGGAATTACCCAGCAACAAATTATCTTTTATTAATCCAGCAGATGTAGCAATGATAAAAGTATATACTGCACCATCCAATATACAAACCTTTAAAAATAGTGGAACTGGATATGTTATTGCTATTTATACAAAGCGAGGAAATTTTGATAACAATCCGAACAGAAAATACAAATTTAAAATTGCAGGATATACAGCTCCTAAAACTACTTGGAAATAAAAATTGAAATACCGATAAGATGTAGAAAACTTATCGGTATTTTTTTTAGAAAATTACTTTGCCAAAGCTTTCTCTAAATCGTCAATTACTTTCTTGGTTACTTTTTTAGTACTCTTTTCTTTGATCTTTGTTAAGGTCTTCAAAGCCTTGTTACCGAATTCGTATAAACCCACAGGATTTTTATCGAAATCGTAGCTACCTATTACAAACTCAAGCTTGGATTGAATTTCAGCGTTTGCTTCGTCATTAATTTTCTTGAAAGTTTCAAACGCATTTACAATTGCGTTTCTTAATTTTTCATTTTGATTTGCCATAATTGTTTTGTTTTTGAGTTACAAAAAATTATTTTCATCGGCAAACATTATCGAGCGTTGATGCTGCAAATATAATCAAACAAAAACTAATGAATGTTAGTGCAAGGATTTGATGTGAATAATTACTCTTTCAATAATCTAATATGATACTCCTGAATAAGTGCCGGTGTTTCCGGCGTTAAGGTAAAATTGATCTGCACTTTTCCTTTATCACAATCAATAATAAAATAACCACGTAATTGATTTTCAGGAACTACTTCATTAACTTTAATTATTTTTCCTGCTTTACTAAAAATAGTTGTTGCATCTTTTTTTAATGAATCAACAAAATAATCATCAAAGAAATTCACTGCAAATATGTTTGACGATTTTGCATTCGCATAATCGGGTAATAATTTTATTATTTCATTTTTACGTTGCGTTAAAATAGTTGATGGCGGCAATTGACGAGCTTGCAATTTTGCTAACTTAACAATCGTATCTAACACCAATAAATTTACAGCTGCTGTTGGTGCATACGTAACATTGGCAAATAAAATTACACCTAACCCGTATTCAGGAAGTATGCGCCAATTACTACCAAAGCCAGGTAAACCGCCACTATGCGCAATCATTGTTCTTCCTTCGCAATCTTTTGTAAAACTTAAACCATAACAATAACCTGTTGCAATTGAACATGGTCTTCCGTTTGGAAATTTATAATCTGCAACCAAAGTATTAAAACGCCAAGGCTGATGCATTTCTCTGACAGAACTTCTTTTTACCGGACCAACTTCTTTATCATTTTTTGGAGGATAAGCAGATAAATGAAATGCTACATATTTACTGAACGATTCAACAGAAGTGATCATTCCACCCATTGAACCATAAATACCATCATGCAATAAATTTTCTTCTCTCCAGTTTTCATTCAGCCAACGATAACCATGTGCTAATTCATTTGAAGGAATGTTTGCATATTCCCAATCAGCATTCATATTCAAAGGTTGCCAAATATTTTTTTTGATATATTCTTCATAAGGAATTCCTGATACTTTATGAATGATATACCCCAACATAGTAAAACCCAAATTGCTGTATTCATAATTTAATCCGGGATCATTGGAGAATGAAATTCCTTTTTTAATAAGATCAATTAAATCATTTTCTGTTTTTGCTAATTGACGATCGCCCCATGGATTATCTTCAGGGAAACCTGCAGAATGACTTAATAAATTTCTGATAGTAATTGCCGGTGCATCAGAAGTAAGTTCTTGATTTTTTAATTCAGGAATATATAAATAAGCAGGATCATCTAATTTTAATTTGCCTTCATCACGCAATTTTAAAATGGCCATTGCAGTGAAACTCTTACTCATCGAGGCTATGCGAAACATTGATTGGGTAGTAGCAGGAATTTTTTTTTCGATATTAATATAACCATTGCTTCCAGAAAAAATTAATTTACCATCAAGCACAATTCCAAAAGCATAACCGGGGAAATGATTTTTTTCTGCAAAATCTTTATATAATTTTTCAATCAAAGGAAAAGTTGCTTCTACTTTTTTTAATCTGTCTGCATCAGTAAATGCAGGAGGTTGATACGTTTGTTTTGTTTGTGCAAAGTTTGATGAACACAATAATGAATAAACAAATATTGAAACAAATATTTTTTTCATTTTCTTTTATTGATGATTAGTATTGTAATAATTTTTCTACACATTCATGCAATCTTGATTTTGCTAAAAAGTTTTTTTCCAATTCTAAATTAAACGGAATAGGTGTATCTAAACTTGCACAACGCAACACAGGCGCATCAAGCATTTCAAAGCAATGTTCTGTTATCCATGCACTGATTTCGCCACCAATACCGCCTGTTAAAGTGTCTTCATGTAATATTAAAATTTTTCCTGTTGCAGCAACTGCTTGTTTAATTGCATGATAATCTAACGGCAATAATGTTCTTAAATCAAGAATATGAAATGATACATCTAAATATTGCTGCGCATATTCTAATGCCCAATGAACACCGGCACCATAGGTAATGATGGTAATATCATCTCCTTCTTCAATTAATTTTGCTTTGCCAATTTCAATTTCATAATATTCATCAGGAACATTTCCGGTGATACTTCTATACAAAGCTTTATGTTCAAAATATAAAACAGGATTTGGATCATTGATAGCCGCAATCAATAAACCTTTGGCATCTTCGGGAGTTGATGGATAAACAATTTTTAATCCCGGCACATGTGCAAACCATGCTTCATTACTTTGC
Source organism: uncultured Chitinophagaceae bacterium (assembly GCA_903832075.1). Taxonomy (GTDB): domain Bacteria; phylum Bacteroidota; class Bacteroidia; order Chitinophagales; family Chitinophagaceae; genus CAILAF01. The sequence goes on along the minus strand of CAILAF010000471.1, from coordinate 2,168 downwards.
GAATGAAACGGACCTGCACCAACACCGGCACCTGTTGGCATACGAATAACAACATCTGCATTTACATTCCAGCGATAATGAATCTTTGCAAGATTATTGACGATTTGATTAAATCCTACAGATGAAAAATCTGCAAACTGCATTTCCATAACAGATTTAAATCCTTCCAAACTCAATCCCAATGCTGCACCCACAATAGCACTTTCACAAATCGGCGTATTGCGTACTCTGTCTTTCCCATATTTTTGAACAAAACCTTCCGTTATTTTAAATGCACCGCCATACTCTGCAATATCCTGTCCCATTAAAATTAAATTCTCATGTTGCAGCATGGATTGATTTAATCCATCTTTCAATGCATCAATGAAACGTTTTGCAGTTACTGGTTGCAGGTCGCTTGTTTCAGGCTTACTTGCAACTTGAAACTTATAACTTGTAACTTTCTGAGCATATACATCATTCAACTCTTCATGCGTATCAACTTCCATTTCATTTGCAGCATAAGCAATATTTAATTCCGATTCGATGAGTGAACGAAATTCATTTCTTATATCAGCAATATCCATTTCCGTTATTACATTTTCATTCACTAACCATTGCTCATAATTTTTGATGGGATCTTTTTTGCCCCATTCTTCAAACAATTCTTTAGGAACATATTTTGTTCCGCTGGCTTCCTCATGTCCACGCATTCTGAAAGTCATGCATTCAATTAAATATGGTTTTTGATGTTGAATGCAATAATCGCGAACACCTTTAACAGTATCATAAACTTCCAAAATATTATTGCCATCAATTTGAACAGATTCCATTCCATAACCAATGGCTTTATCAATTAAATTTTTGCAACGGAATTGTTCAATAACAGGTGTGCTTAATCCATAACCATTATTTTCAATTAAGAAAATAATTGGCAGATCCCACACAGCAGCAACATTCAATGCTTCATGAAAATCTCCTTCACTTGTACCGCCTTCGCCACTATATGCTAATGAAATTTTATTTTCTTTTTTAAGTTTATATGCTAATGAAACTCCATCTGCAACAGCTAATTGCGGACCTAAATGAGAAATCATTCCACAAATAAAATGTTCTTTACTACCAAAATGAAAACTTCTTTCTCGTCCTTTACTATAACCATCTTTATTACCTTGCCATTGCATGAATAGTTTATGCAAAGGCATTTGTCTGGTAGTGAACACACCCAAATTTCTATGCATAGGCATAATCCATTCATCAGGTTGTAATGCAAGCGTAGAGCCAACTGCAATAGCTTCTTGCCCAATTCCACTAAACCATTTACTTATTTTTCCTTGCCGCAATAACACCAACATTTTATCCTCAATCATTCGAGGAAATAATAATTGCTTATAAATATTAGTGAGTTGTGAATTCGATAAATGATGTCTGTGTTCTTGAAATAGCATGAGAGAAATTATTCAACCAAGTTATAAAAAAATATGGGACAGTTTTTAATTGTCCCATATTTATATGATGAATTAAAAAAGATTAGTTCCTTTTTGCGAAACGACTTAACAATTTCAATATTTCAATGTATAACCAAACAATGGTAACCAATAGTGCCCATGCGCCATACCACTCCATGAATTTAGGAGCACCGGTTTCAGCGCCACGTTCAATCATATCAAAATCTAAAATTAAATTCAATGCAGCAATGGCAACAATAAATAAACTAATACCAATGCCTAATAAACTTGAATCGTACATAAAAGGCATACTCACACCAAACCAACCAACTATCATTGTAAGCAGATAAAAAATAAAAATACCAACTGTTGCAGTAATGATCATGCTCTTAAACTTTTCTGTTGCTTTAATAATTCTAAAATTATATAACAAGAACATTGCAATGGCAACACCAAAAGTTAATCCAACTGCTTGCATTACCAATCCAGGATATTTTTCTTTGAATGCATCATTCATGACAGCAGAAATGCTTCCTAATAATAATCCTTCCAAAATTCCATACGCAGGTGCTAAATAAGGAGCCCAATTGGGTTTGAATACAATAACAAATCCGGTAATCATTCCGCCGAACAAACCAATCATCATCCACATATACATACTTTGCATTGCACCGGATTGATACAGATTCCATGAATAAACAGCACCACCAATTACCATTAGCATCATGAATCCAAATTTAT
>CAILAF010000470.1 GCA_903832075.1 uncultured Chitinophagaceae bacterium | reverse complement strand
CTCAACGTCGAACCTTTTTTGCTCGTCGTTGACCTTCATTTGCTCGACGACAAGGTTCCGAAGACCAAAATGCCCTTCATTTACTCAACGTCGAACCTTTTTTGCTTGTCGTTGACCTTCATTTGCTCAACGATGACCCTCCGAGCCTCAACGTTGCGGCTCTGAAGACCAAAAAGTCATTTCCAAAATACTTAAACTTATTTCACAACAGATAATTCAATCACATTATCAAGCGCATAAGCATCTGTATTTTTTAAATCAATCATCCAATATTTATCGCTCACATTTTTCACTTCTACTTTATTTCCATTAATAAAATATTTTGCAGCAATAATTTTATAAGGTATTTCTATAAATAATTTATCATCTTTCTTATTCAAAATATGCAGAAAAATTTTATCATCTTTTTGTGTAACAGCGCCCCAATCCTTCGGTTTCATAAAACCGGCTTTAGTGTTATAAATAGTTTCGCCATATTGTTTTAACCAATTGCCCACTTCATTTAACCGATTTACAAATTCGGGTTGAATAACACCATTTGGCATTGGACCAACATTCAATAATAAATTTGCTCCATAACCCGATGCTCTTACTAACAAATCAATAATTTGTTTTGTTGATTTATAACTGTGATCTGCAATATTAAAACCCCATGAATTATTAATGGTTTCGCAGGTTTCCAAAGGAAGATGAGAAATTTCTTGTCCGCTTAACCCACCTTTATTTTCGCCGGGCAGATCTTTTTCGAACATCTGAAAATCTTCTCCGTTCAATGGTGATAAATGATGATTATTTCCAATTAAACATTGCGGTTGCAATTGATGAATTAAAGTATAAATTTCATTGTACCGCCAATCGATTTTTGTTTGTTGATTTTTATCTTCATCATTATCCAATTGATCCCAAAAACCATCAAACCATACACCACTTATTTCTCCATAATTAGAAAGCAATTCAGTTAATTGTGCTTTCATAAAATTCAAGTAACTATTATAATCGCTTTTTTGTGTTCGGTCCGAACCCTTGCCAGTCCTGCCTGTTTCGTATGGATAATCAGATCTGAACCAATCAACCAATGAATAATAAACAAATAATTTTATCCCTTGTTTATGACATTCATCCGATAATAATTTCAACACATCTTTTTTATAAACAGTGTTGGTTATTTTCCAATCGGTTTGTTTGGTATCCCAATTACTAAAGCTATCATGATGCCTGGTGATGAAAGTAATGTATTGCATACCCGCATTCTTTGCGGTGCTTACCCATTTGGCTGCATCAAATTCTGTTGGATTAAAGAACTGTAATAACTTTTTATAATCACCTGCTTTAATATTTCTGTTATTCATTACCCACTCACCTGCACCTAATACACTTGATGCACCCCAATGAATAAACAATCCAAACTTTGCATTTTGAAACCATTCTCTTGCAGCAAGATTTTCTTTTGTTGGCTGATAGTTTATTTGAGCAGAAATATTAATTACAATCAATAAACAAATAAATAAAGTTATTTTTTTCATACAGCGATTTGATTTTGAAAGGATGATTGAATAAAATTAGCTTTTGTTTTATAGAATAGAACAAAAAAAAATCCCGTAACAATTTTGCTATTGAAACGGGATTCATAAAATGATTTATTGAATTTATTTTTTTGTATACATAACTTCTTTCACCAACTTCACTGTTCTTTCAACATCAGGAATTGCCAATGCTGCTAAATTAGGCGCATAGTGCATAGGTGCATCGGCACTGGTTATACGGCGAATAGGTGCATCTAAATAATCGAATCCTTCTTTTTGAATGCGATAAGTTATTTCAGAACTTACAGAAGCAAACGGCCATTGTTCTTCAACAATTACCAAACGATTTGTTTTCTTTACACTTTCTAAAATAGTTTGCCAATCTAATGGACGAATAGTTCTTAGATCAATAACTTCTGCACTGATACCTTCTTTATCTAAAGCTGCAGCAGCGTCTAAAGCAACTTTCATCATTTTATTAAAAGAAACAATTGTTACATCACGACCTTGTTTTTTAACATCTGCTTTACCTAAAGGAATATAATATTCTTCTTCAGGCACTTCACATTTTTCGCCATACAATACTTCACTCTCCATAAAAATCACAGGATCTTCTTCATAACGAATTGCTTGTTTCAATAAACCTTTTGCATCATAACCATTAGATGGAGAAACAACTTTTAATCCGGGAATATTTGCATATAAACTTTCAAAAGCAGTTGAATGTTGCGCACCTAATTGTCCGGCACTTCCAT
>CAILAF010000469.1 GCA_903832075.1 uncultured Chitinophagaceae bacterium | reverse complement strand
TTTATTGAAATTATAGGTAAGAGATATTTGATGTGTTTGCTTACTTACTATTGATATAACACTCAAAGGGTAGTCGTAGCAATAGTAAATCTTGAGATGTTCTGAAGCACTGATACCAGCCATAGCTCCAATTCCATCACCATACCTGTAGCTTAAACCAAAACTAAATTTCCTTTCAAATTCTGACACTAAATTCAAATCAAATTGAACCGGAGCATAGTCTACATTTCTAACTAAAAAACTTGGACGAAGTTCTACGTCTTCATTAATTGAAAAGTTATATCCCATGTATGCAAATCTGTGCGGAAGAATCATTGAATTCATGTAAGACGAAGAACTTAAGTTATATTCAATACTTCTGGGTTGAGAGAATCCAAAATAAAATCTGTCATTGTGAATCAAGAATCCAAAACCTATATTAGGTTTGATTCCCGTATTCAGGTTTTGGCTAAATAATGGATCGTTCGATTGGTCAGTAGTCAAGTCTCTTAAATTTAAGACTGTATTGTTTATACTTAGCCTTGTACCCAAAGTAACAATCCATTCCTTTGAAACGTTTAAATGATATGCTACATCAGCATTTAGCGTACTTGATTTTACCGGTCCAATTTCATCATACACGTATGAAGCTCCTAAACCAAGTCTGTTAACAGGCATTCCCACAAAAGATAATGAACTAGTTTTTGGAGCACCATTTACATTTACCCATTGATAACGGCCTGTTAAATTTAACGATGTAAGTCCGTCTGCAGCTGTTTGTGCTGGATTCAGAATGCTTGCATTAATCCAGTATTGCGTATACATCGGATCTTGTTGGGCAAATAATCTTGTAGTGAAGACTACAGCAATAATTATAATAGTTAGTTTTTTCATTGTTCTAATTATTTAGTGATATATAAGTATCCAGAAATAGGAGGATCAATTGTTCCTGTTTCAAAAATGTAAAAATATGTTCCAGATGGAAGTGTTCCCTGTATTGTCATTAAGCCTTTATTTGCCCTACCATCCCATTCATTGTTATACGATAGTTTTTCATAAACTGTTTCACCCCATCTATTTACAACCGTAAATCGATTATTTGGATATTTTTGGATATTCCTAATCACAAAGAAATCATTGATTCCATCATCATTTGGAGAAAATCCTTGAGGGATAATTGCAACACTATCAGTCGATTTAAATATCGTTACTTTTACAGTTGCCGAATCACACAATGTTGGGGTACCATTATCACAAACTTGATATCTGAAGTAATCGGTTCCAACGAAATCAGCATTAGGTTTGTAAAGTATTGTTCCATCAATATTCACAAATACAGTTCCGTTAGTTGGTTGACTAATAATAGCAGGAGAACCTAGCACACCATCACTATCCATGTCATTTGCTTTTACGTCAAATTTGATTTCATGATTTTCTTCAACAAAGAAGGAATCATTTAATGCAATAGGAGCTTTATTCGCAATCGATATTACAATCTCAATTAATCCGGTATCACAAAGTGATGGAGTGCCTTTATCACAAACTTGGTAGATAAATGTTACACTACCTTTATATGTGTAATTTGGTGTGTAAGTGAAATTTCCATTTGAAAGCATCGTGATAGATCCTTTTGAAGGAGGTGTGATCATTACAAAACTATTTGTATCTAAATTGTTGTCAATGTCAGTTACCAAATTTTTAACACTGCTACTCAAGGTAACATTATTTAGAATGAAGTAAGTTTTATTGCCTGCATTAGGAGCATGATTGGTATTTGTATTAATCACTTTAATAAATACAAATGCGGAGTCACATTTTACCGGAGAACTGTTATCACAAGTTTTATAGTAAATGGTATCATATCCGTAGAAATATTGATCAGGGGTATAAGTGATAGTACCATCAGAATTTACTACTGCACTACCATGATTAGCATTAGAGATAATGGTTGGATTGTTTAACGAACCGTTGATCTCATAATCATTAGCAAGAGGAGCAAAAGTAGCTGCAACATTTTCGTTAGTGCTTACTGTATCGTTGATGACAACCGGAGCATGATTAACTTTATTGATATGAATAAATACCAAAGCTGAATCACATTTTACCGGAGAACTGTTATCACAAGTTTTATAGTAAATGGTATCGTATCCGTAGAAATATTGATCAGGGGTATAAGTGATAGTACCATCAGAATTTA